>NZ_CATJGZ010000085.1:0-72665 GCF_949740115.1 Bacteroides sp. 41_26 | reverse complement strand
TGTCAATTATACCTATTTTCATGTCAATTACTGTTTAATATTACCATGTAAATATACGAAATATAAACGAAATAAAACAATGCTAAACAATTAATATTCAATTAAATAATAATAAGAAAAGTACATATGCAATAGTAAATTATTTAATGCGTCGGCCCTGAGCCTCGGTGTGTAACATTGTTTTAGATGTACATGTAAAGCAGTACGACATGTGCATGTGGAACAGCACGACATGTGCATCTCATGCAGCTTTACATGTACATGTAAAACAAGACTGCTCACCGGGGAAAGGAACGCTCCTTTCTGAGAAAAACAAAGTACAACACCGGGCAAAGGGATTAATGCCGTTTAGGGCTACTTCCGCTACCGAAAAGATAGGGCCATAATCTTCGTTACTAATACGGAAATGAGTAAAACTCACCACAGAGTAACACAGAGTTCCACAGAGTACTATTTATCTGATGAAACGCGGATGATCGCATAAACACAGATTAAAAGACTGTAGTTATTTATCATACATTTGTTTCCCTTTGCGAAAATCTGCGTTTCAATAAAGATTTAAACTCTGTGGAACTCCGTGTTACTCTGTGGTAAAATACACTCAAAACCGATCAATATATTACCATATTATTTATAAAGAAAAAGCCACCTTAAACAGCAATTAGCCACTATTTTATGAAGCTTTTTGTCCTTATCATTTTTTAACCATAAAAATAATCCTGTTTTCGAAAACAAATCTCAACGCTTTATGTTCTCTCATGACAACGCTTGAGAATCACTCCAAGGCGGTCATAAGGCTATCATTCGGAGGAAGCAAATGTTTTAGCAATTCTGTTTTATACTATTTTAGTAATATAAAAAAGTGACGTTATGAGTAAAGGAGCACATAGTTTCTGCATGGTAGTTTTACTGGTTTTTATTACCAGTTCATGCATCAAGGATACCCTACCGGAGTGCCCACCTCAGTTAGTTGTAAAGTTAGTCATCAAAGATACTAATTATTTCAATATAACAGAATTCAGCGAACTGTCTCCCGAAGACTCCTCACAGCCTTTCGCTCATTTCTCCGGAACGATCCGTTATATTTTAACCAACACAACTACCGGTCAGGTAGTACGTCAGTCTGATATAATAGTGCCGGTAGGAAATACTCCGGACTTCTCTCTTTCCTTCAACGATTTGCCCGAAGGAAAATACGAACTATCCGCCTGGGGAAATATAACAAAAGACATCCCTTTAGGAATTCTCCACCAGAACGGATTGGAACATACTGATATATATACCGGATATACCCGACTCGTAATCATGTCACAAAATCAGGAACAAATCCTGGAACTGGAAAGGGCAAAAGGAAAGCTAATTATATTCTGTCGTAATTTTCCTAGCGAAGTTAGTCAAATGAATCTGACACTTGCTCCTGTATATCAATCAGCAGACGCACTTCTCAACTATCAAGGAAGTACGAACATACAGAAAACAACAATAATTCAAACAATTAATGAAACTTTTGTAGCTCCCACCCCTCAGGGAAATTCTACAAAACTAGACCTTAACTTTTTTACAAATACCCGTGCGGCCAAACCCGTACTGACCGTCCCGTCAATGGACATAATGGTGCGTCGTAATGAGATATCGGCTGTCGCCGTAGACTATGATGCACCAGGCAATGCCTGGGAAATATGGACATTCATCAATGGTGAATGGAATATGATCCATCATCTTGATATCAAATAATATGTTTTTCTATCTATTCATTTAATTAAACTTTACATCATGAAAAAATTAATGTTTCTTGCAATGGCGAGCGCTTTTCTGTTCGCATGCTCCGAGAGTGATGACCCTTCACCGATTGTTGACAACAGCATCCCCGAAGGAAGTGTAGTTTTCGACATCTCCACTGTAAATAAGCTGAATAACGGCATGAGCCGTGGAAATGTCTACAGCCAAGAAGCCACCCAGCACGTTACCCGTGTTTCGGTTTATGCTTTCCTTAATAATGGTTCCGACTATGTATACGCTAAAACATACGATATTAGCGGATGGTCGGACGGTACTACCTTTAAACGCTATGTCGTGGCCGAGGGTGATAAACTACCCGCAGGTGATTACAAATTCTTAGCCATTGGGCGCGATGCTACAGACCAGTTTACTGTCACAACTCCTTCTGCAGGACAGTCCTACTCCGGCATGATGGCAACAATTACTCAGAGTGGAAATGAATCGGAAATTTTTTCAGGCACCACTACTGCACAAGTACTGGATAAAGGTAGTCGCGTGAGCATTGAAATGACCCGTAAAGTAGCCGGCGTTTTAGGATACTTCAAAAATGTGCCTCAAATCTTAGACGGAAAAACAGTAAAGTTCCTTCGTCTGAGCGTAAGTAACTCCAACCAGCAAGTGAATCTGACAAATGGAGTGGGTGTCAATACCAGCCCGGCTGCTTACAACATCATTGACCTCGACCTCTCCGCCCAAACAGTAGCCAATGGAATATACGCAGGTAATGATCTCTCCGCACAAGGGGTAGTAAAGGTTGCCAACTCGCAACTGAATGGTTCATATTTCATGCCGGTCAGTTCTGTTACATTTACTCTCGGATTATATGAAGCCAACGGAAACGCTATCAAAACATGGAGTGTAAAAGACACCGGTGGTGTAACAACCTTTAACATTCTGGCAAATCATTTCTATTCTCTCGGAATGAAAGCACAGGCAGGAAATGTGAATGGTGGTACCGATGATCCGGGAGATGACGATGATCCTATCGACTTACTGACCGACCAGAATATTGTCGTAACCATTAGCCCCGCCTGGGAACTGATCCATAACCTGATCATACAATAAAATAATCCTAAAGGAATGGATAGTATAAAACATATTTATGGTCTTATAGTCACTCTGATAGCTGTCCTGATGAGTGCATGCTCTCAGGACGAAGCTATCGGAGTAGCTTCCACGGAAACAATCCCCATAGAGCTCAATATCAGAGACTATAAGGTATTCTCCCGTGCACCAGGAGATGTTACTTCTTCAGTAAACCGTATCCTGATATTGCCTTTCCGTAAAACGAATGAAGGGCTGACTAATGATGATGCTAATTTCATTCCTGTATACGGTTCGGCAAAACAGATCGACGTAGCCACTTTCCCGAATGTAGTGACAAAGTTAACTCTCACACCAGCAATAACCTATAAGATACTAATCATAGGATACAATCGAAATGACTTTGATTTTACGAATCAAAGTAATCCTTCCCGAAGCTTTAGTATCGGATCGGTTACAACACCCGTGACACTCGCAAACTTTCATCTACAACCAATGTTGCCTACTGTCGTTCCGGAGTTTTTTACCTGTATAAGTGAGGGATATATGAAAGGGCAATTGATAGGAACCAGCTTTAAACCAGAGCAAGTCAACAGTATCAAAGGTACATTAAAACGCATTGTCAGTGGATTTACACTGGATATAACCAATATTCCGGCTTATGTCACCTCTATTTCATTAACCGCCGAACAATTGGTAACTGCAAGTCGTGCCACCGACGGCATACCAACAGTGTGGCAAACAGCCGGCGATGCCAGTAGTAAACTTATCGGTAGTAGGACACCTATCGCCGGAAAAGTGAATTTCAACCAATATATACTGGCTATACCGGATGCAAGAAAAACGCTTTTCTATCTGGATGTTACTTATGGAGGTATACCCCAACGTTATACGATGCAGATAGCCAATGAGCCGAACGTAGTTTCGGGCAACCGGATTATTTTTTCTCCGAATCATTGGGTAAAGATAACCGGCAATTTTACCAACAGTGGCCTGGTTTTTATCTTGTCCGGCATCATTAATCTGGACGATAATGCCTGGGATGGAATTATATAACTATTAAAACAAAACGGAGATGAGAACAACTCTATTCATAGCAACAGGTATACTCTCTCTATCGCTACTTACAGCATGTGAGAAAGATACAGAAGAGATGCAACTTCCACCAACAGAAACAGTAGATAATGTTCCTGAAGGGTATTTTGTTGTAAGCTTTTCACCCGGACAAGACGACGTTACCCGAGCGGCAGTGACCGGACCTGATGGAAGAGTCCGGCATCTCCGCTATGTAATATATAAATCTACAGGAGAATATGTAAAAGAGAAAGTAGTACTTCAACCCGTCAACCCTGTTCCTACATGGCCTTTTAGCGCAGTTAAAGATACGCTACCGAAAGGACAATATACAGCTGTATTTCTGGCCAATGTAGAAAAAACGATGTTTCCCATCCCCGGAACAGGGGGAAGTAGCAGTTATGCCGAAGTACTGACTAATTATAAAACAATCTTGGCCGATGCCCGGATTGTATTACCTAATGCAGAGTTTACCGATACTTCTGAATATTACTGGGCAAAAATCAACTTTTCTGATACCTCTTCGCAACCTACTGTATTATTACAAAGAATCATCAGTATGCTGAATTTACACCGTAATTTTGTAGATGCCCAAACTGCATTGAACAAATTGGAGAATAATATTATCACTCAAATGAAATATGATGATCTTATTCAAACCACTGTCAATGGGGCACTTCCCGGATTATTGAAAACAGCATTGGATTTAGGTGTTGTAGGCAATGTAGTATATGCAGTTGTAGGAGGCTTGGACGGGGCAGTCAATCTTGTAAAGAATGCCCTGCTGGTTCCTGTCACCAGTGCTCTTCATACATTATTATTACAGCAACTTACTAATCAGATAGGAATGGCCCTGACCGGAAATGCCAATCAACAAGGGGCTCTGGCAGGCTTGGGAGTCTTGTTGAACCCATGGGCCACAAATGAGGCACATACAGCCATTGTGACGATTCGGAATTTTCCCAAAACAATGGATTTCAGCCTGACAGTAAAAGACTATTATACAGGTGACCAGCGCTTCAGATATACTTTTACCGGAGGAAGTATATATGACGAAAAGGATATTCTTATCAAAGGATTCAACGGAACGTTTGATGTACGTCGTATAAATGTTATCAAGCAGGGGCTTATCTCCGGATTAGTCATAGATCAGATTATAGACAGCTCTCTATTACTAAACGGAGCATTTATTGATATCACAGATCCTATACAAGCCATCGTTGAGACTAATTACAGATATAAAGCTGATTATTCATTTGTAGATCTGGGTCTGAAATCGTATACGGCACAGACAGATGGTAATCATTCACTGACGCTATCGGTACGGTTGGGAGATATAGCCAATCTAAATGGAATATTAACAGGTATACCTGTACTTGGTCCGCTACTTAATGGAGTCGTAAAGGGACTAATAGGAAATATCGTCGTATCCGTACCTATTAATCTCCCGTTATTAGGAGTCGATAATCTGACCTTATCGGGTAGTTGGAGTGCAGTAACTAAATATTGAATAAAACCAGAAACAGATGAAAAAGACCTTCATATTATTAGCATTCGTCCTGCTTTCCTGTAATATATATAGTCAGGTAGTAGGAATAAAGAGTAATCTGCTTTACGACGCTACCACTTCTCTTAACCTGGGAGTGGAAGTAGCATTAGACTCCAAACTCACCCTCGATATATCGGGTAACTACAATCCGTGGGAATTCAATGGAAACAAACAGTTCAAACACTGGCTTGTACAACCAGAACTCCGCTATTGGATGTGCGAGACATTTAATGGATCTTTTTTCGGCATACATGCACATTATGCCGAATTCAATGCCAAAGGAATCAAATTACCATTTGGACTCTATTCAGGATTAGAAAATCACCGTTATCAGGGAAATCTTTATGGAGCCGGAATTTCATACGGTTATCACTGGATATTGAAAAAGAGATGGAGTATGGAAGCCACTATCGGTGTAGGATATGCACGTGTCAGCTATGATCGCTATAATTGCCGCGACTGTGGTTCTAAATTAAATAGTGGACATAAAAACTATTTCGGTCCCACAAAGCTCGGAATTAGTCTGATTTATATTTTATAGCTCAATTGAAAAGTCATCTCACCACAGAGTAACACTGAGTTTCACAGAGTTTTTAGACATAAGAACAAAAAGCTGAGATAAGAGCTTAAAGACGGATTATGCAAATAATATGTTCTTTTGTTCTTAATATCTAAAACTGATAAATAGTACTCTGTGAAACTCAGTGTTACTCTGTGGTGAAGCTTCTCAGAATGCAAAGCTGCATTCTATCCCTACAATATGCTTACTCTTATCTGGTTCATACTGATAGCAATAAAAAACATCCAATGACCACTTGTCAGAAATTTCAATTTCCACACCAGGTCTGTATCGCATACGTGCCACATCAAAAAAAGCCGCACCACCAATTGCCTGATACAATTCAGCAGAGAAATAAGGCGAAAGCATTCCCTTCTTCGGCTCATAACCAACTTTTAACCGGGAACGTAACCGATTTTCGGCATTTCCATCCGAAAAGGTCTGTTGAAAACGCTCCCTGAGTGAAAACTTCATCTGTTGCCACTTCACACTTCCCGTGACTCCCAGATTATAGCGATGCCGGAATTTCCATCCTTCTGTTCCCCTATTACGATGATGCAATTCATAACCACCTTCTGCTTTCAGAAATGGGAACAGCTGATAAGATCCTGATAATGAAGCTCCCCAACGATCCATCATTTTCATTGAATCTTTTGTACGCAGTTCCACTTTTCCTGCAATACTAAAGTCAGGCGTTAGTTTATGGCTTACTTTCATCGTAGTCCATGTTGTAAAGTCGTCTGACTGTGCAT
This sequence comes from Bacteroides sp. 41_26, assembly GCF_949740115.1. Classification (NCBI taxonomy): domain Bacteria; kingdom Pseudomonadati; phylum Bacteroidota; class Bacteroidia; order Bacteroidales; family Bacteroidaceae; genus Bacteroides; species Bacteroides sp. 41_26. The sequence goes on along the minus strand of NZ_CATJGZ010000085.1, from coordinate 65,908 downwards.
ACAAAGCTGGAGACATGTAGCACAACAACAATAAAAACAAACTATATTTTTTCAATATTCCTTCGTACATTATAAAAAATTTAAAATACAAAGATAAGAAGCAAAATCTGAAAACATCTTGAAATAACACCAAATAGTTACAATCATTTCCATTTTCACAAAATTAAACCATCTGTCATATTAATAACTCCTGTTCTTTTTAAAAGTAATCATATAGTATTCCATTGCTTCGTAAAGAGCAGCCTCAATCAATCATCATTTACAGATAATATTAAATTCAAGCAATATCAGATCCTCACTCATACCATAGTCAAAGAGTATATCAAAATATAGAAACAATAACAGTTAAAAAATAAGATGTATAACATGCTCCTTTCATAAGCTACGATCTTCTATTATAAAAAAATTACAATTTTACCAATATTCGTTTAATCTGCTATCTTATCGAGAATATTTTATCGGAAAAGGTGTATTTTTATTGCTTAAAACAACTATTTTCGAAACTATTATTTTACCTTTTTTAATAATCGACAATTTGTGTATTACAAAAAAAAGACATAGGTTTGCATTTCAGATTGAACAAAATCTGCAAAGTAGTAAACTTTATTATATGTATCTCAATACCCCATCCGTGCAAGAACGCGAACTCGTATTACGACTTATTAATGATGATGAAAGTGCATTCTGTGAGCTATATTCAGTTTATAGAAACAGGCTTATCTACTTTGCTATGAAGTTTCTCAAATCGCAGGTATTCGCAGAAGACATATTTCAAGATACGTTTACAGTAGTCTGGCAAAGTCGTAAATTTATAAATCCCGATGCATCTTTTTCTACCTATCTCTATACTATCATGCGAAATCGTATTCTGAACACGTTACGTGATCTGGAAAATGAACAGCAACTAAAAAATAATATCTTTGCCCAGGCAATAGATGCCAATGACAGCACTGAAGAAACTATTCATTCTAAAGACTTCATGGAACTGATAAATCAGGCAATGCAAAAGTTGACTCCCCGGCAACGGGAAATATTCAACATGAGTAGAAACAGGGAAATGTCTCATAAAGAAATTGCCGAGACATTGGGAATATCTGTGAATACTGTACAAGAGCATATATCAACTTCTCTTAAAATCATACGAACTTATTTCACTAAAAACAATGGTCCGTACGCCGATCTTTTATTACTCTTATTAATACTTCCTGTTAGTTTTTCGTATTAATAAACGTTAAAGACACCCTAGATTATTTCTTCTCTTGTGTATTAACTATATACAAGCAGGAATATTATATTCATAACTTTATGAAAAAAGAGAAAGCTATAAAGCAAAAAGTGCGTCATTATTTAGATGGTATATATTGCAAATCAGAAGTTACTGAACTATTAAAAAATATGCAAAATCCTGAAATGCAAAATATTATCGAAGAAGTTGCAGATGAACTATGGGAGGAAAACATGGAGCAACCTCCTTTTCATTATGATATAGAACATGAACAATACCGGCGTGAGGCTGCAACTCTTCTAAAAAAAATAAACAAACGCACCTCCTACAAAAAAATTATGTGGACAGCCGCCTGCATCACTCTAATCATAATGATTGGGTTAGGAGTAAATAGTTACCGATTTACCCAAATAGAGAAACCGTTGTATACAGAAATTTCAACTTCATTTGGTGAAAAGAAGGAATGGACACTGCCCGATGGTTCCAAAGTAAATCTAAATGCATGTACAACCCTCAGATATCCTGAACGATTCACCGAAAAAGAACGAAAAATTGAACTAACCGGTGAAGCCTTTTTTCAAGTCAACAGAGATGATAAAAAACCTTTTATCATAAAAACAGCAGGATTTGATGTAAAGGTTCTAGGCACATGTTTTGATGTCAAATCATATGAAAATAACGAAACATCATTAGTCAGCGTAAAAAGCGGAAAGGTACAGGTGGAATTACCAGAAGCAATGATGAAATTGGTAGCCAATGAACAACTACAGATAAATCGGCAATCTAATGAATACACAAAAAGAAAAGAGAGTTACCAACATGCAATGGCATGGCTTCAAAACACATTACACTATAACAAGACCCCCTTGTATGATGTAATTAAGGATTTGGAACGCATCTATAATTGTCGGATAAAGTTTGCCCCCAATCAACAGTTTAATTATCGTTTAAGTGGTGAACACGATAATATTAACCTACAAGCAGTATTAAAATCAATAGGACATGCTACAGGTGTGAAATATAAAAAAGAAAAAGATTATATAATGTTATATCAATAACGAAAGCAATAAATGCATTAAGATAACACTCCAATCAATCTAACCATATAGTATTAATTTATGACAAGAAAAAAGCACAAATTTGTTATTTGTACCATGTTACTGATTTTATTTCTATGGGGAACATCAATTGTAAGTATAGCCCAGGAAGTGAAGAAAAACACCGTAACCATTAATGTAAAAAATGAATCAGTAGAGAAAGTTTTAAAAAGAATCAATAAAGAAACAAACCTCAATTTTTTCTATGATCCAGCTATTCTCAGTAAAGCATCATCCGTTACACTGAACGTGAAAGACATGCCTCTACAGAAAGTACTAAACATGCTTTCCGTTCAAACCGGATTAAATTTTCAACGAATCAACAACACAATTTCAGTCAACTGGGAAACAAACAGTAAGCAACCGATTCAATCCCCAAAAGAAAATATAACAGGTACCATTAAGGATAATAATGGAGACCCAGTCATCGGAGCAAGTATTCAAGTAAAAAACACCGGAATAGGTACAATTACCGATTATAACGGACAATTTTCATTAAGTAATGTTCCGGAAAATGGAATACTGATAATCTCCTATATAGGTTATGATACGGAAGAGATTCCTGTAAACAAAAAGAAAAACCTGCAAATTGTGATGAAGGAGAACACTAAACAATTAGAGGAAATAGTAGTAGTGGCCTATGGAACAGCTAAAAAAAGTTCATTCACAGGTTCAGCAGAAGTAGTCAAACAAGATCGTATCGAAAAAAGGGTTGTAGCCGATGTTTCTAAAGCATTAGAAGGTACAGTAGCCGGTGTACAAAGTACTTCAGGAAGCGGACAGCCGGGTTCAGGTGCTTCTATGGTTATTCGTGGTTTTGGCTCTATCTCAGCTTCCAACACTCCACTATATGTAGTAGACGGAGTACCGTTCAACGGAGCATTGAACACAATTAATCCGAATGATATAGAATCAGTAACTGTTCTAAAAGATGCATCTGCTGGAGCATTATATGGTTCGAGAGGTGCAAATGGTGTTGTAATGATTACAACCAAACGCGGAGAAAGAGATGATAATCAGATATCTATAAATCTAAAAGCTAATTGGGGGATTTCTTCAAGAGCTATACCCAAATATGAAACAGTAAACGAAGCGGAATACTTGGAACTTGCTTTCGAAGCATACAAAAATGAACTGATTTATACAGAAGGAATCGATCCGTTATTAGCGGGAACACAGGCCATCGAAGTAATGAAAGGAATGGCCAAAGGAGTGTTAGGGTATAATGAAGAATATAATCCTTTCAACATGCCGTTACAAGAGTTGATTAACCCTATTACTGGTAAAATTAATCCGACAGCCCAACTAAAATATCATGAAGATTGGAAAGATGAGCTGAGTAATCATAACCCACTCCGGCAAGAGTATCAATTATCAGTGACCGGAGGGAACAAGAAAACCCAATATATGATATCAATGGGATATCTTGATGAAGTAGGACTCCTACAGACAACTGAATTTGAACGTTATACAGGGCGTGTTAACATTGATACCCAAGCAAAAAATTGGTTCAAAACAGGTTTTAATGCTTCGTTTGCTCAAACTAGTACCAATTACAATAGTGCTTCTGGTTCTGTCATATCCAATCTATGGTATACCAGTCAGATTATGGCTCCAATCTATCCCGTATATGAACATAACACAGATGGTTCAGTTAAAACGGATGCTAACGGAAATAAAATATATGATTACGGAAAGAACCGAATAGCCCTTGCCAATTCAAATGCAATAGCTTTATTACATGAAGATAAAGAAAATAATACCCGAGATAATTTGAGTGCCAGAACCTATATCCAATTATCTACAAATGATGATGAATATGGAATATTTAAAGGTTTCTCACTGATGGCCAACCTGGGATTAGATTATTTCAATACTCATGAAATGAGTTATAGCAATCCTTATACCGGTAATGCAGCAACAACTGCAGGTAGTTTAACAAAGGCTGTACAGCGCCAACTAAGTTATACATTTAATCAATTATTGACTTATCAACGCAACATCCGTTCCCATTCATTAGATGTTATGATAGGACATGAATATTATGAATTAAAACAGCAGTTTCTGGGAGCACAAAAAACAGGATTCCCGTTTGGCGGATTGTACGAACTGTCTGCTGCTGCAACTCTTAGTGGGGCAAGCTCACAAACAGATAAATATGCTATCGAATCGTTCCTAAGCCGCGTAAACTATAATTTTGCCCAAAAATATTACTTCTCAGCCAGTTTCCGAACCGACGGTTCCTCTCGATTTCATAAAGACAGCCGATGGGGAAAATTCTGGTCATTAGGAACTTCATGGAGAATATCAGAAGAGAATTTTATGAAAAAATACGACTGGGTAAACAATTTAACCTTGAAAGCCAGTTTTGGTTCACAAGGGAATGACAATATCGGTAGTTATTATGCTTACCAAAGTTTATATAATATGGGACTATCCAATGGCAGTTTAAACGGTGCAGGAATTAATTCATTAGAAAATAAGGATCTCAAATGGGAGAAAAACGAGAATTTGAATATCGGAATTGAAGCTCGTTTGTTTAATAGATTATCTTTGACAGCCGAGTTTTTCAATAAACACACAAAAGACCTACTTCTAAATATGCCTAAAGCTACCTCCAGCGGTTTCGATGCATATCCGGCCAATATAGGAAGTATGAGAAATATGGGCCTTGACATCACTGCAACTGTTGATATTCTTAAAAATTCTGATTTGAAATGGACATTAACAGCCATGGGAAGCCATATTCGTAATAAAATTCTAAAATTAGCCGACAAACCGGAGATTATTTCAGGATCAAATATCTTCAAAGAAGGTGAAACTGTCAACTCATTTTATTTACCAATTTCAGCAGGAGTAGATCCACTAACCGGTAATCAACTCTATTGGGTTGATCACGACAAAAATAATAACATAGTATCTAAGTACAAGACAGACGATGTAACCCTAACAGCCAATAGCAGAGAAATTGTCGGCAACCGTATCCCCGATATATATGGAAGCATAACGAATGACTTTAGTTACAAAGGAGTCGATTTTTCAATACTGACTACCTATTCTATAGGTGGAGAAATGTTGGATGGAGTATACGGAAGTATGATGAATGTAGGTTACAAAGGATACGTATGGCATAAAAATGCCCTCCGTAGATGGCAGCAACCGGGTGACATAACCGATATCCCTAAAATTATGTGGGATCAACAATTACGTGTAACAGATAAAGATCTGATAAATGCCTCTTACTTTGCTATCAAAAATATTACTTTGGGCTATACATTTCCAAAAGACTGGCTAACAAAAATCAAAATGGACAATATCAGAATATATGCCACAGCAAATAATTTAGCACTATTCAGTCACCTCAAAGGAATGGATCCCCAATATAACTTTACTGGCACTGTGGGATACACTTATACCCCTTCACGGACATATTCTATAGGTATTGATATTAAATTCTAATAAATCAGAGACGATATGAAAATAAAATATTATACACTGCTAACTATTATCTTCTTATCTACCTTTTGCTCATGTAGTGATAACTTAAATACCAATCCTACCGACCAGATATCGGGAAACATCATTTTCAAAGACGTAGAAGGAGGAATGGTAGCGATGAATGGCGTGTACCGCATGATGTACTCATCCGGCTGGGCTGGGGACAACTCTACACATGCCTTCGGATATATGTCAACTATGTTGGTGTCCGGGGTTATGGGTGATGATATGATTGTATCTTCATCGGTAAAAGGTTGGTTTTCGATGGATTACAATCTGCAAGAAAGAAATTTCTATTCAAGTACATTATACCGCCCCTATTCTGAATGGAATTTTTACTATACTTTGATCTCAAATTTAAATTATATAATTGCACATGAGAATGATTTATATGGACTTCCTGCAGACAAGGCAAACTTATTTGGGCAAGCATATGCTTTGCGTGCTATGTGTTATTTTCATTTAATCCAACTGTATCAACAAACCTATAAAGGGCACGAACAAGCTTTGGGAGTCCCAGTATACACCACCCCTACTACATCTTCTACTCCGGGAAAACCAAGAGGTACTGTAGAAAATGTATACATGCAAATCAATAATGACATAGAATACGGAATAGAATTATTAAAACAGGCAGAAGATGGAGGTATAACCCAAAAGCATAAGTCACACATTGACTATTATATAGCCAACGGAATCAAATCAAGAATAGCACTCGTGCAAGAACGATGGCAGGATGCAGTAGATGCTGCCGTACTCGCACTAAAAAAACCTGATTTAAAAACAGCCAATGCTTCCGAATTAGTGGGAGGATTCAACGATATCAACATGTCATCGGTACTTTGGGGAGCCGAAATTCAGAAAAGTGACCAGATCGGTGCATACGCTTCATTTTTTTGCCATATGGATGCTATGGCCGGCATGCACGGATCATATGATCGCAAATGCATAAGTGCATGGTTATACAAACAAATGGGATTACAGGATCTTCGCCGGGTAAATTGGTGGAAAGGAAGTATCGCTCCTGCATTAGAGAGTACTCAAGGGGCACAAAAAAGCTATTGTACAATGAAATTCCGTTTTAGTGATTATTCTTCCTATTTAGGAGATAATATTTATATGCGCGCAGAAGAGCTACTCCTTACAGAAGCAGAAGCTCTATGTCATTTAAAAAAATATAAAGAAGCAAGGAGTATTATGGAAACATTCGGTACAATACGTGAAAAGAGTTATGTACGCAATCGGCTCGATAAAGTTATTGATGACAATTCATTGACGCTGGATGTATACGGTACCGGTACAACTCCGGAAATCAAAACTCTTTTGGATGAGATATTATTACAACGGCGTATCGAGTTATGGGGAGAAACAGGTCGTTTGTTCGATATACTCCGTTTAAAAACCGGATATTATCGTGGGTATGAAGGCTCTAATCACGTAGTTAAGCTAAACGACGATACTCGTTTGCCAGACTATAAAGGTTTTATATTAACCATCCCACAAACGGAATTCGACGGCAATATCAACATGGATCCTATAGCTGATCAAAATCCATTATAAACCATTGTTTGACTACCAACCTCAAAAAAAGATTAAGATGAATTTCAAAACATATATAACCAGCACATTATTAAGTTGTTTTTTACTAACAGGCTGTAACTCTGATAATGAAAAATTAATTTATGAATCGGACACAAATTGTTATGTATCTTTTCGTACTGAAAAACTAAACAAAGAAATAGAAAAAGATGAAAACAATCTGATTATCCCTGTTTATCGCGAAAATAAGCAAGGAATAATGACAGTTATTGCCGAATTGTTGTTTCAACAAAATCCAGATGGTACAGAGGTCCCCGGAAGAGAGTTTATATCTTTAGAGAACAACATAATAGAATTTAAAGATGGAGAAAATATTAGTAATATAATACTAAATATAAATCTTTCGCAATTAGACTATCTGACTAAAGCTAAAGCCCAGATAAAACTGAGAGCTACTGAAACAGCCCCCTTTTCTACTTTCGGTAAAACAGCATTGACCCTGTCTTTAAACCGTAAACCTACCTGGAAACAATTTGAAGAAAAAGGTATCTACACTTCAGGATTTTTAAATACAGAGAAAGAGGTTACAATACTAAAAGCCGAAGAAGCCCCTTTCTATATCATAAAAGATTGCTATGTAGCAAACGGAGATATTCGTGTGGATATGGATAATGACGGAAACGTTACCATCGAGCAACAAAAGGCTTTTCGACTTGAAGCCTATGGAATAGTATATGTGGTAGGAACAGGATTTTTGGACAAAACCACCAACACCGTCATAATGCAATTAACGTTCCTTGTTGAACAAGATGGGCAATGGGGAATATTATCAGGGGCTGCTTTTGAGGAAAAATTTACTATTCCTGCCCGTTAAACAGACAATTATCAGAGAACTATAGATTAATGTTTAACAAAAACAATTACAACTTATGAAAAAGTGTTACGTATTATTATTATTTACAATGTTGGGATTTACCATCAATGCACAATCCGTATGGGATGGAACTGCAATGACATGGACCAAAGGTGATGGAACAAGTACAAATCCTTATTTAATTGAGAATGGACAACATTTAGCTTACCTGTCCGAACAAGTACGCAATGGAGAAACTTACAAAAATAAGTTCTTCAAGTTAAACAACGATTTGGATATGGGAGCAACTGCTGATCATAAATTCACTCCTATTGGTGTATTTGATGAGTATACCGACTCATCAAAACCAGAACTGGGAATCGTCGATGATTCGAAATACTTTTTAGGAGTATTTGACGGTAACAATAAAAAGATAGATAATATTCATGTCTTTTTCATTGATGAACAATCAGTTGGTGGTACCGGATTGTTTGCCTGTATCTCTGCAGGAGCTGCAATAAAAAATTTAGGAATCGGAGAAAACTCTATTATCGAAGGAGGTGATGGCACTGGATCACTGGTAGGAAACATGAAAGGAGGTATCATTGAAAATTGTTACAATGAAGGATTAGTGACAGGAATCGGGGGTAGTTTTGGTACCGGTGGACTAATAGGAGTCGGAGAATATGGTAAAATAGCTAATTGTTATAATACCGGGATGGTGAAAGGAGTAAGTGACGTTGGAGGTATCGTAGGATATGTTGATAAGAACTTTACTATAGACAACTGCTATAACTGCGGTATGATCAATGCTTCAGGTCTTTTTGTGGGAGGCCTTGTCGGACTTATGTATGCCGGAACAATAACGAATAGCTACAACATTGGAATGATATCTAACGGACCACTTTTCGTCAATGCCATTGTCGGAGCAACAGACATGGATCCTTTCGTTATCAAAAATTGCTATTATTCAAAAGAGCTGACAAATATTGGAGAAGAGATAACAAATGGTATATCTGAAAAAAGTGTTGAAGAGATGAAAGCAGCTTCTTTTATTACCTTACTTAATGGAGGACAAAATCCAATAGCATGGACTGCCGACACAAGAAATATAAACGGAGGATTTCCCATTCTTGTATGGCAATCAAGTCCGGTTACTGGAATTCAGAATGCAAATGAAAAAACTGATTGTAATATATATGTAGTAGACAAATCTATCGTTGTGGAATGTTCCGAAAACGTACCTTGTCAAATGAATGTAATCAATTTAAACGGGAAAATAATCAATAGCCAAACATTTCTACAAAATAACTCTCTCAATATAACTGACAGTGGTATTTATATTGTAACCGTTAATATTAACGGTCAACAATATACGTCCAAAGTGGTTATTAAATAATTAACTTTACAGAATGAGGATGAGGCTGTCTCAAAATATTTTTTTTGATTTCAGCCTCATCCTGTATTCTATTAAAATCTTCTACCTTCATGAAATTTATAATCACCGGAATTATTTTCTCTTTTTTATTTTCAGTACATTGCTTTTCCCAAACAATATGTACTGACTATTCACCTAAACTATCGGCTATAACAGTTAGTCAACTTCAACAATATGAATCGAAAACGACACGTGGAGTTAACAATAATGAATTTCTATTTGCGTATGTCCGCCTTATCCCCCAAACAGACACGAATGTCCTAAATGAAAAATACGGAGTGCGACTTAATACCGGAGCTGGTGGAATCTATACGGCTATTATCCCAATGGAACAGCTCAGAACTTTCGCTCGGGACAGTACAGTAATGAATATCGATGCGAGCACAGAAGTCAGAATGATGATGGATTCTGTGAGAATATATACAAATATAGATCCGGTATTTGCCGGAAACGGACTTTCCCACTCTTATCAAGGGGAAGGAACTATTATAGGAATAATAGATAGCGGATTTGATTTCACACATCCTAATTTTAAAGATGCTGACGGAAAAAATCGTATTACTTGTGTATGGGATCAAAACAATCTGTTTACCACCTCTAACTCTCCGTATGGCTATGGAGTTATTTATTCTACTTCAGAACAGATTGCAACTGTAAAACACGATATGTCTGGCGATACACATGGTACACATGTAGCAGGAATAGCAGCCGGAAGTTATAACAATATATATAGAGGTATAGCACCTAAAGCAGAAATAGTTCTTGTCTCTGTCAACAAAACAGAACAAGGGATATTGGATGGAATCGATTTTCTATTGCAGTATTCCGACAAAGCCAATCGCCCCCTTGCCATCAATTTAAGTATGGGAACAATCTTGGGATTTAAAGACGGCACTGATAACTTCTCTATATTGGCAGATCACCTTATGAAAGATAGAAAAGGAAAAATATTAGCTATTGCTGCCGGAAATGAAGGACATCGCAAATCTACCCTTACAGGTAAATTCAATTCGACAATGCGCAATGTAAAAAGCCTACTTATCCCCCCCTCTTATGGCAGAGACAACCTTTTCATACAAGGTACGGCAGATCACATTTGCCATCTAACCATATCTTTAAAAGATACACTAACAAATACATACCGATTTTCTGAAACTTTCACATCTGGCGAACAATGGAGTAAAAGTTTTCAAAATTTCGGTTTAAATAAGTCCGACAATTCCAAATTAAATATTTCTGCTTCTTTAAATCCCATTAATCAAAATCCTTACTTTAACATCAACCTTATATACACCAAACCGGAAAGTGAAGTTTGGGAAATATCATTCTCATCAGACGGAGGTAAATATATGATTAGCAGTGATTACGGAAGTTTTACATCTGCCGGTAAAAATGACTATACCAATGGTTCCACAGATTATACAATAGCATGTACAGCTACAGGACATGAAGCTATATCTGTAGGAGCATATGTTTCTAAAAAGACTTATAAAGACATCTCAGGCACACTTCACCAATCGGATTGGGAAAGAGAAATCCTCTATCCTCTTTCAGGAAAAGGTCCGACTTATGACGAACGCATCAAACCGGATATCGTAGCTCCCGGCGCAACCGTGATATCCTCCTTCAACTCATACGCTGCATCTTACAGCGTAGGGCCTTCCGATAAAACTTTAGAAGTAACAGATTCTTTTTCTAATAGAAAATACTCATGGGGGATAGCAAACGGAACTTCTATGGCTACTCCCGTAGTTACAGGTACACTCGCTCTATGGCTGGAAGCATGTCCGGAACTGACTTTAAAAGAAGTAAAAAAGATTATCGAAAAAACTGCATATCATGATTCAAATACAAGCAATACTATTAATGCAAAGTATGGTATGGGAAAACTTGATGCCATTGCCGGACTTTATGATATATTACAAATGACCTCACTCCAACAAGAAACACATCTGGCATTCAACTATATTTATGATAGAAATAGTGGAGAAATAGAAATCACCTCTCCTGATCCTGTAGAAAAAGTACACATATATTCTATATCAGGAAATATCCTATCAGTAATCAATCACCCCATTAATAATAAATTCCATATAGAATTAAATACAAAAGGAGTTTATTTTATGCGAGTACAAAGTTCGAAGTTTTCAAAAACAATCAAACTGGTGTTTCATTAAAACTGTACATTAAAAGAGCTATGCCAATTAGCCACACTATAAATTCGTTGACTAATTGGCACATTTTTTTAATCAAGTCCAAGGCGATGTTCATCTTCTTTCAGTACTATCTGACCAATTATCTTCCCCATAGCTTCAAGTCATCCCAATACATTCGTAAATATTTATTCTTCGATTTCATATAATTGGCTATCTCTTTTGAAGTATAAAGTTTTAATGGATTAAAATCCGTAATTCCGTCAGGTGATGGATCCTGACTATTATGTGTATAATTTGTTATATCAAAAACAGTTTGTTTATCTACCCCTTTTGTCTCAATAGTCATGTAAAAACGCCCATTCTCTCTATCTCCTTCTTTACAATAATACTCCAAAGTAAACCATTCGCCAATGGGCACTTTTACTTCAGTATTCTTCTCCATCCAAAGCGTTTTAAATCGTTTATCAGCAGGTAATCTACGATCAATATCCTGTGCATCCACTTTAAAATAAAGTTCCCCTTTACCCACAACAGGTTTAGTTATTCCCAAAGTAACACGCCCGCCATAAGAAACCGTTGGCCTCCAGGCAACGTTATTCCATAATTCAACAATTGTAAACCAATTGATAACATCCGGATAATTGTAAAGCTCTCTCATATCCTCATGCAAATAAATTCTCATTGATTGCGTAAACTCCCTCAATCCTTTTTTAATTCCATAAAAATCACATTGTATTCTTGCTTTCTCTGTCGTATCAGTCATCCAAGGTTCTTTTATAAGAAATTGCAAAACCCTGTTATGTGAGTTAACCGGATCAGATACTATACTCGCCAGACGTTGAGTGGAATCACCTTTCGTATAAGTGACAGAAACCCGATCCATGATTGATTCAATATCTCTTCCCCAATCGCTTTTTATCAACGTATTTTCCTTCCCTACGATATGATGGTTATATTGTCCGGCAGGTATTATGGTAACAGTATCTTCAAAACCGGACTGAAATAACAGAAGTTCACTTCGCTTTAAATGTTTATTAGGTGCATCCGGACATTTAAAAGCTAACATAGGAGATATTTGTTTAGGATTTTGTAATGCCAGATGTGCTGCATTTTGAGCAATAGTTACCTGACAGGTATTAAAATAACCCGGTATAAAACGATTTCCAACCGGAGAGGCACCAGTAAGAGCTTCATACCAGGTACAAGCCGCTGTATATTTTCCAATCTTATTCAAATGAGAACCATCCCTATTAAAAGTATCTCCCAAAACACTTGTACGTGCATTCTGAATAGCCGTTCCCGAAGGAATTATCATGTCAATCCCAACAGAATCCGCAGCTGACCATACAGATTTGACAATAGCCTCATACATATCTATCTGTTTTCTATTATAGGTATCAAAAGCCGGTTTTGACGAACTTTGAGGATATGCCCAGGTTTGATGCATGACAAATCTGACCTGCGGATTAGTAGCATGTTGTTTAACGTAATCTACAAGATATGTCAGATATGGGAAATAGCTGGACAACACTCCCGATAGAGTGCTTACCTGTTGAAAAGTAATATAATCCCACTTTTCATCCTGAATACATTGTAACAATGTTCTCTTAGAAATAGTCTTTTTACTTCCTGCTATTTTTCGATAAGAATACACCGGCAGATCTTTTTCTATATTTTCCCAATGCTTTTCTAAAGAACAACCACCGATAAAAGCATTTGCAACTGTTATTTCCGTACCTCCTTCCGTACTCAAACCATCCAGGAATTCTTCAACAGCATCCGCTGAAAAACTATTTCCGATAGCAAGAACTTTCACCGACTGTTGGGCAAAAAGTGAAAAGCTAACTGCAGAAAATAATAAATATAAGTTCAGTAGTATAATTTTATTTTTCATTCTAACACCTTTTGAAATTAAACACCTTATCTGCAAGGCTTGATCATAATACACTATCAAGCAATTCTTTCAGATGATTTATATATAACTGACGGGGAGAACAATGATTCTTTGAACACAAAAAGGCTGCCAATCCTATTACTTCTCCCATCATTCCGGTAGTACGTTGTACACGTACTGTACCCAATGCAATATGAGTGACACTAATGTTACGTCCCGCCATAAACAAGTTTTCTATATTACGTGAATACAAACAACGATAAGGGAAAGTATACACATCCTTCCGCTTATCCGGATGGACTGCATATGCTATAAATTCTTCTCCGGGAAAATACTTCGAATTTCGTTTGTCCGGATAATGTAAATCAATTCCCCAGGTAGCAGTAACAATCGCATCCGGATAATCCACTTTATTCTTAACATCTATACCTGTCAATAAAACATCCCCAATTAAACGGTATGATTCGCGTTTACCTGCATTATAAGATAAATACGCCAGTTTGTACTTCCCATATTTATCTTTCATATAAGTTTTGAGGTATGCCCAATTACCATAAATAGCTCTGAAATTATGATCCCTTATCCGTTCGGCATCTTCTACCGTATGAAAATTCCCGAATCCGGTTTCCCAGTTCCAGACCGACTTTGTCAGTTCAAAATGATAATCCGAAGTAAATTTCAACATCCATTCTTCTATCGGAAATTCAGAAACCTTATCTGTTAACGTAGCATACCACTGATTAGAGGTTCCCATAGTCAGTCCATCCGGCTGTTCCGGAGCCTCCGGTTCACCTGTCTGCGCTCTGCTTTCACGGCCGTAAAGATGATCAGCACCGGCTAATAAACCTAAAGAGGCATCTCCTGTACAATCTGCAAACAATTGACCTCCAAAATGATGTATCTCCAATGTATTTGTATTTATAGCCTTTACCCCGCTTATTACAGAACCATCCATATCGGCCGCATATACATGCATATTTTCAAACAAGGAAATATTCTTTTCATTTTTAACAATCTTCCACCTCCAGTCATCTCTATACGTAGAAGCATCTTTATTGCCTACCCCGGCAAAGCCATTATCAATCTCTCTCATAATAGCACCAATCTTTGAATATCGGTTTTTAAAGAGATCTCCATCTGTAGGAACTCTTATCTCCGAGCTGCTGTTGCCACCTAATACGGGACGGTTATTAATTAATGCTACCTTTAGTCCTAATCTCGCAGCCTGTATAGCAGCACATATCCCGGCAACTCCCCCTCCAACGACAATAAAATCATATTCACCCTCATTATACGGAGCCGGTAACCGAAGCATTTCCTGTCTGAAAAGTCGTAAACTTTCCGGATCATCGGGCAATTTAGTATCTTTGGATTTTGAGAAAAACAGAGCATCACACCTTCCGTCAAAACCTGTCAAATCTTTCAAACGAATTTCCGTTAATTGTTTATTTATACACACAGTTCCACATTGATACCATTTCCATTCAGCGTCTCCTGACGCTCCAAGTGTTTGTTCCAACTCTTCTCCATCAATTGCTATCCTGAATTTACCAGGTCCGTTCGGATAGGGTGCCCAATCTTTTGTCCGTACCCAAACATAGTAAATGCCTGTTTGTTGAAAAAACACCTCGGTTACAGCATCCTCTACCGCCTCCCCCAAACCATGAGCCAACAAATAAGGTGAGCCCATCTGATCGATAAACTGAGTATCTACCGACCAGCCCCCTTTATTCTTAAAAAGTTCGGCCTCTACCAAAACAGACTGGCAATAGGCTGTTATTATCATCCCCCACAAAAGGCATATGCATACAAACATAAACCTTTTAATGCGGATACCCGTTTCAAGATATTTTTTATATCCAATCATACTTCAAACTTTTTCCATACAAAGTCTGCAAATGCCTGACGGCTTGCATCAGAATAGTTGAGTCATATTTCTTTGCCGCCCTTTTCATCATTGGCAAAGCGATCCGTTCCGTTTGCTCATTCTCACGCACACTCCCCCACTCCCACTCTTTCTGTCCGGAAAGATAAGGAGCCAAAAACAAATAAGCAGATTGCAGATTGTATCCATCAGGCGTTTTATAATTCCAAAGATCTTCACCAATACGTTCTCCGCATTCTGCCAATACAGTAAAAGCTCTCAAGCCGTATACCGAATAAGAAAAAGCCCAATCACGTTTCATTTCATGTGGCAGACTACCATTTAGTGCAATCTGTTCCCGTATCTGCTGCTTTCCAAATTCAACCATTTCTTTTACATATTCCAGCTCACCCGTATACAGAGAATAAGCGGCTATTTGTGCAGAGTACCAGGTACCATGGTTATTTTGCGCTTTCTTTTCCTGTATCCCAAATTTACTAGTACGCAACCACTGTACATAGTCAGAGAACCATTGTTTCAAAGCTGTATCATCTTTACCGGTCCAACTTTCAGACAATGAAAGTAACTTCACACAATCTGTCATTTCAACCAATGTCACTCCAAAAATAATACCGATCGCCATTCCTTTATAAACTCCGGGAAGGGCAGACGCACATTCAAAATGTGGATTCATCCGGGTATCTTCATCAATAAACCACACCCGCAGCAGCTGAGTTGCCTTCTTCGCATATCTTTCATCCTGAGAGTAAAACCAGGCAAGACTCAGTAACTTAATTCTATCAACCGTATTATTATACCTGGCAAGATCAAATTTCGGACCGTTCGCTTCCGGATTAATACTACAGTCCTTTCGAATATAGGGCATACCGTCGGCACTTTTCGGATTAGGCCATGCATATTTTCCAATCGCATAAAAATCGTGTTTATCTCCCGAAGGGGGAAGCATACCATCCGTCACTGTCTCCGGTTTCAATGCAAGACAGGCATCCGCTTCTTTTATCAAATCATTGTAGGACTTAATAAGTGAACTTTCTCCATTTTTTATACCATCCCTCGTCTCTATAAGTTCTGAGAGGTCAAAACCTATCATAGGCGAAGGCTGTTGGGCAAATACACACTTAACTCCGAAAAAACAAGCAAATAAAAAAGAATAAAATATATATTTCATACGTAAATTCATTTATCTCGGTTTTATAAATCTATTCGGACTTTACTTTCTGGTAGCGCAATAAGGCCTCAACATAATAATAATCAGCATAAGTGAGAGGAACATCGACTTCAGAGTGTTCCATCAAACTCCCAACCGAGTGTTTTAAGATAAAGTTTCCGTTCGTACCCGGCTCCGCCAGGTATTCGGGAGAGGTAAGTGTTTTCAATTGTGTCTCAGCCATCATAAGACATTTCCGGGACAGTTCACCCTGAATCATCGTACTTAACTCAATGAAAGCAGAAGCCATTATAGCTCCGGCAGAAGCATCACGATAAGTATCCGGTATATCAGGAGCATCATAATCCCAATATGGAATACCATCTTCGGGCATACGCGGATGAGTTAAAATGTAATTTGCAACTTTCTTCGCATGCGCCAAATAATGTTGTTGTTGCGTTTCTCTATACATCATAACATAACCATATAAAGCCCAGGCTTCTCCCCTCGACCAGGAAGATTCGTGAGAATAACCTTGTCGGGTATGTTTCTTTTCCGGTTGCCCGGTGATAGTATCATAAGATACCACATGCCAGCAACTATAATCCGGCCGAAAATGATTTTTCAAAGTCACATCCGCATGAGAACGGGCTATAGATGCAAAACGCGAATTATCTGAATTTTTTGAAGCCCACTCAAGTAATTCCAGATTCATCATATTATCGATAATGACCGGATACTGCCATACCGCCCTATTAAAATCCCACGAACGAATGACTCCGATATGATCTTTATAACGGGTAGACAAAGATTCCGCACCTTTTAATAACACCTGTTTGTATTTTTCATTACCAGTCAGACGATATCCATTACCAAAACTACAATACAGCATAAACCCTACATCATGATTTCCCTTATTATATTTCTCCTTTTCCACCCGGGAAGTATAATCACAAGCATACTCTTTCAAAAGAGTATCACCCGTTGCTTCATACAGATACCAGAGTACTCCCGGAAAAAAGCCACTGGTCCACCACTTCGAGTCCGATGTGATGAGTTTTCCTTCTTTATCAAGTGTTCTCGGCAATAAAGTCTTTTGTTCCCATATGGATTTTGCCATTAATTTAGATTGTTCTACAGAAACAGACAGTCCTTTCTCAATAACTGCATCCATTTCATCTTTCCCAGCACAACCCATAAAAATCGCAATGAACAACAGTGCCAAAATTTCTTTTCTCATATCTTATTTTTGTTTGATTTATCTCAATATTTTTAAGCATTTCGATTGTCCGTTCACAGTAGCAATAGCAATATATGCTCCCGACCGAAGATCCTGAACAGGGTATGTCAGATGCCTACCATTAAATTCTGTGCTTTCTATTATACGTCCTACAGTATCAACTATATCAATCCGTACATCTTCGGCATGTTCTGTTTGAAAAACCAATCCGGAAGAGTCCCGGGTAAATATAAACTTAGTTTCCTGAGGTATCTGTTCCAAACGAGTTATCTCCGAAGAAACTCCGGGAATAATATGAATCTGTTCGTCCGCACTCAATGTGTAATAAAAAGCCACACTCCAGTTATACAGAGGATAAGGTTGACCATAAATAGTGCTACCTTCTCTGGAGCAAACTTCATTTACAGGTCTTAAAGAGTTACCGGGTTCACGATAATAAATATACTCTCCGGTTGAGTTTTTAGCATCCAGATCAACGTATGTGAAGTAAGCCGGATAATCATCACTATCCCGTAAATTACCATGACCTCTGGTCAAGGCCGTATTTTCTCCAATACCTGCATAAATGATCTCAAGTCTTCCCCCGGATAAATCTCTCTGTGCTGTTAAAACAACCCAATCCCCTTCTGTTTCTACCTTGCTCAACGATTGTTTTATCCCATCTTTATAGACTTCAAAGCCATAGTTCTTAAATTTAGCCCCGGTTGTCCATGTGTCCAATACCAAGGGAGGAACCGGAACATGAAACCGGATTTTAATCTGTTTCGGATTGGTAGTCCGCATGATCTTTTCCGGCTGTAAAGGTTTGAATTCTTCCCCAAGGATTTGTGTTCTGTAATAAACCTTTGCCATCATTTCTCCATACCAGCGATATCCATTCGGATCTAAATGTCCACCACGATCAGGCATCGGATAAACAGGACCTGCACAAATTATATCATCTTCTTCATTAGACGCTTCCAATTGTGCCATACCAATAGGAAGCTCTTTTATTTTTCCATATTGGCAACCCGTCTGATAAGTAATAAAAACCGGTTTTTCCGTTTGTCCATAAGTTGCTATGATATCTTTTTGCATGTTGTTTTTCAGTGTTATCAGCAACATCTTATATTCAACTTTATCAGAAGTTGATTTTGATCCGCTTATCAATCCGGAACCTTTATTCTCATAATTATTTTCCCCTTGCATAAAGAAAATTGCCGGACAGGAGATTGTGCTTTTATCATATTGTACAGCCAATGCTGCATTGGTTAATGCATTTTGAAAATCCGACACATAATGACAACGGCCAGGAACTTCCGATTCTTTCGAAAGTTCTTCTATAGAACGACCACCCGTACCACAAGACGTTGCTATAAAACGTCCTCCTATCTTTTTCTGTAAATGGTTCACTACGCCATACAAAGGGCATTCGGCAGTAATCGTACCCGCTCTTGTAAATGGATATAAATCAGTATCTCCCACACTATTCTGTTTTGCCAGCTTTCCCAATAAAGGATTTATTCTGCTTTTATCAGAATTCCAGTAATTAATCCATATATGTTCACCAAGCATATAATTCCCCGGAACGTTCTCAACCGATAACAGCGGATAAGATTGTGCTCCTACTGATAAGCTCTGCCCATACATAATAAAATGTTGATATGTGGTATTCTCTGATATTTGTCCACTCACGCTTTTGGCCGGACTATTAGCAGTTATCGCATTCGCCAGGAATAAAAATGAGATAGAAGCAGCGTTAATTTTCATACCTATCTTATTCTGCAACTTTACTTAACTTATAACTGTATTTATCGTCAACAACCAGAATATAAAATCCTTTGGCTAAATGAGAGGTGTTAATATCAATATCAGAACAAGTTTCTTTTTCCAGCATTTTTATACCAGATAAAGTATACATCTTAATATTATTCTGCCCCCCTTTTATCGAAACAGACTCGGAAAATATGACGGGGAAAACTCTAATTTCCTCCGGATATTCTACGTTAGAAAGTGAACTCGCACTACCACCTTCCGGAATGATCAAAGTCGTGTTACCTGACACTGTACCATTCAAACCTACAGCAAACTGTAATGCCCCATTAGCCTCACTCGTATCATATTGATAAATACTTTCGTTAATAGACTTCCCGGTAGAATAAGCACAAGGAGTCCATGAATAACATCCGGTACGTACTTCTATTTCTGCGGACCAAATCCACGCTGTATCATTTTTTTCAACGACATGCCCTGTAGAAGGGAATAAATTGAATTTAGTACCTCGTCCACGGGTCGTTTCATCAATCACCCGTTGATCCCGGATATTCCCACTATTATCCAATATACCAAAATTAGCTTTCCACCCCCAAATAGAAAATGCAATATCATTCTCCCGAAAAATCTCTGCCACATCGCGTATCCACTTTTGTTTAACTTCTTTATTTGTATTACTGATACAACCATATTCAGAACAATACAGCTTCAACCCTAACTCAGTTGCGCGATTTATAGCAACTTGCATCTGTTGCTTCAAAATAGATTTATTATAAAAGCCATTATAATAATTCACAACACTCTTATGTTTCTCATTTTTAATAGCATCCACATCCTTTTTAGCAACAAGTTGCCCCGGATAATGCAAAGGAATAACCAAATCTTTCAAACCATCCATCCAACTGGCCTGATAATGAGTAAGCAGGTGTGGTGAATAAAAATGAAAAGCAAGGATTAATTTCTTATCGTTTTCAGGAAGGGTTAATGTAGACAATGCACTGGCCGAATTGTGACTGATGCCTCCTACTATTAAATAACGATCCGGTTCGCGTTCACGTATCTTGGCAATAATTCGCGCCAACAAATTATTCCACACATCAGCATTCGGTGCGTTGGCTTCATTCAGAAGTTCGTACGCTAACAAACCAATCGGATAATGTCCGAATTCCTGTGACAGTTTATCCCAAATATTAACGAGTTTGTCCTGTTCGGCCTGTTCTTTCCATAATATAATAGAGTTCTTATCATCATTGAAATAGTGCGAGCGGGTAATATGCATGTCCAATATAATACGCATATTATATTCCTTGCACCATGCAATAGCATCGTGAATAAGTTGCTGGGTTTCCGGATTAAAATTCAAATCTGTATCAAAAACTTCTTTTTCATCAACAGGCAATCGTATATGATCATATCCCATGTCTGCCAATTTTTTTAAATCTGTTTTCTTGAAGTAATTGATAGCACTTCCTCCCCGGTTACTCGTCTGCGAGAGCCACACTCCGATATTCACTCCAGAGCCAAAGTCAAATTTATCATCCGAAAAATTGGGTATTGCATTATGAAGCACAAATTCATTTTGCAGGTTTGTACGTGCATTAGCCGGCTCATTAGGCTTTCCTCCTACTAAATAAATATTCTCTTCACTGAAAGCACCTGCATTCTTTTTTTCCCCTTTGCTCTTATCAATAACTTTCAATACTACAGGATATTTTTCATCCTGAATCGTTATTTCAGTAGTCCCGGTCACTTTCCCCGAAGCATCTACATTAAAAGTCAGCTCATCTTTCTCTCCGTAGTAAGCAACCACTTTGTTCAAACTATTATAACCTGCCGACTTCATACATGGCCGCCAGGAATGTTCACCTATAGGGGCCTGAATCGTTGCCTGCCAAATCCAGGCAGTATCATTCTTCACTACTTCTCCTGTAGTTCCAGGCATCTTGAACAGAGGATAATACCATTTTCCTCCTCCTTGTCCCTGAAACTTCAGTTCTTCACTCAAACCGGCAACTATATTCTTCTCATCCTGACTGATATCATTACTTGTCCGTACTCCGAATGTCTTATCAACTACCCTAAGCGTAACCGGATAATTTTGTGCAAGTAAAGTGGCCGAAACAGAAAAGATAAAAAACAGAGAGATTATTTTTTTTATTTTCATACTTTAAATAATAAAAAGAGATAAAATTAAAAGCAAAAAGATAGTAGCTAACGGCTTCACTTTTACTATGAAGCCGTTAGTATGAATCTGTTTACCCCAAAAAACTAATTTATTTCTTTATAAACTTAACTGCAGTATCATCGTTTAATTGCAGAAAATACATACCATTTACCAAATCGGAAACATCAAAAGTGAGTGTTCCCTCAGGAAGCAGTTTTTTCACCACAGTTCCTGCCAAGTCTATTATTTTTATACTTTTTATCATAGCAGCATCCTGAACAGAAATAGAAATTGTGTTCACCACAGGATTCGGGTATATACCAATAGCAGTAATTTCTGTATTCTCAATTCCCGTAGGTGGTTCCAAAACATCATAAATATCCATTTGATTCCACGGTGCCACAGCTTCATAAGCAGCTCTGGAACCTTTAGGAATATATAAAATCACTTTTCCCAATTCTATACCAGTAAAGGCATCTTCTGTTGTTTCCGGAGGAGTCATACGATTTAACTCAATATCATTCAGCATCTTCTGATTTTTAAATGCATTGGAACCTATTTTTGCTAACTTCTCATACATCGTTAATGAAGTTAATGAAACAGGCCGGGTATTGGCATTAAAAGCAGAACTTCCAATCTCTGTAATACCCTCCGGAATATAAGAGATTGCCACAGAGGTCTGAGCAAAAGACAGAGCTCCAAGTACTCCCTCCAATCCAGCCGGCAGTTCCTCCAATGATTTCATAGCATAAGCCTGATAAAAAGCATATCCTTCAATCGTCTTCAGACCTTCGGGTAATTTTTCCAGATCGAGGCTGCCACAACCTGTAAAACATCCTTCCCCCAACTTAACCAAAGTATTAGGCAAATTAATTTTCTTCATCTTGCTGAATTTCCGGAAAGTACGCGGACCAATAACCTTTAAACCGGCCGGTAGTACCACTTCTTCTACCTGCATTCCGTTACCTTTTATATCAAATGCTCCTGTACTTGCTCCTTCTTTATTACCGGGAGTACTGTCATTTTCAAATTTAGCAGTACCTAAATCCAGCTTTTTAAGAGAAATAGTAGGAAACTTTGCTGCGATTGCCGAACAATCTTCATAAGTCACATTGGCATCTCCATTAATGATCAAAGTCTGAATCTCTTCTGCTCCGGTAGTTCCTAAAGCCGCATTTATTTCAGCTTCCATGGCCCCTGCCGTGGTATGAGTTACTGTTAATTCCTGCTGTGCGTTAATCCCCGTCGCTACAAACATTGAAATAGCCAAAAGTGTAATTTCTTTTTTCATAATAAATTTAATGATTAAATAAAAGAACAATTTTTAAATATAATAGAGGTTGCAACACTATATCGTTATTTTAAGAAGGTGCGTGTTCTAATAGTAGACAGGCCTTTTATATCTATATTACAAACAAAGGATATAAATGTAATCACTATCTAACAGTTATTTTTCAGATATTCGAAAAAATAGCTTAATAGTTCGAATCTAACAAGTATATACTTTAATCGATTATAATCCTATATATGTAGTAATCGATTATACATAATCTTACTATACAAAAGTATACTTCTTTACCCTCACAACATCCGGATGTTTTGTACAACAACATCCGGGTGTTGTTATATAAAACATCCGGGTGTTGTCTGGCTAATACATAGAGACGAACATCAGCAGAGTATTATTCAATCACTGTAAGAAAGTATATAAATCTGCTATCGCCGTTTAGTCTTCCTTATTTATTGGGTTAATGCATCTATCACACGCTGGTCTTTAGCCGTACCATTATCATTCATTATACCAAATCCGGCCTTATATCCCCATACGGAAAACGCAACATCATGTTCTTTACAAATTGCTGCCACATCACCCATCCAGTTCAGTCTTACCGTAGGATCTGTATTCTCTATACAGCCCACTTCGCCAATATGTATCTGTAATCCGGTTTCTTTCGATTTATCTAATGCGATTTGTATCTTTTCTGTCAAAATAGCCTTGTCATAATATCCATTATAATAATTTACGACCCGCAGATTTTCAGAGTCCCGGATGGTATCCACATCCTGACGGGATACCAATTGTCCCGGATAATGTAATTTGATAGTCAGTCGTTTTAATGCCGGCCACCATCCTGCCTGATAATGCGTTAATAAATGGGGAGTATAAAAATGTACTGAAAGCATAATATTCGGATCATTCTGGGGAATTTCAAGTGTGCTCAATGCCCCAATCGAACTATGGCTACTTGCATCAAGCACAATCATCCGATCCGGTTCCAATACGCGCAATTCATTTATCAGCCTGGAAGACAGCTTATTCCATTGTCCGGGAGTATCCGGAACCGGTTCATTCAGAAGTTCATATGCCAAAAGGCTGTTGGGGTATTGATTAAACTCAGCAGACAGTTTTTTCCACATATCAGATAGTTTATCCTGCTCAGCTTTACTACTCCACAAAGTCATATTTTCCGTATCATTAAAATAATGAGAACGAAGAATATGAAAGTCGAGAATAACACGCATATTCAAATCTTTACACCACTCAATAGCTTTATGAATCAGCCTACGTTCTTTTTCTTTCCACTCACCCTTTTCCGTAAAGATCTCAACCTCGTCTACCGGTAAACGGATATGGTCGAATCCCCAGCCTGCCAACTTCTGCGCATCTTTTTTAGTAAAGAAAGCATCTACTCCCACTTTCCGCGTAGAAGTTTGTGACAACCAGCCACTAATATTTACTCCTTTAAGTATTTTAAAAGAATCGTGTTCCCAATCAACTTCGGGCAATACAGAGTTCTCCGGACCTGTTTCGTCCGGAGTATTATCATCATTCCCACAAGAAATAATCCCCAACAAAAGCATACATCCCATCAAAACACTACAAATCAGAAGGGTACGGTAAGTTCTTCTTTTCATCGTTCACTATTTTAAATTTGTATTTAGTACTCTATCTGACAGGAAACTGATAAAATTTTCGTTCCACATCAAAATCCAACATTAATTGATCAATAACTACATCATTATCCAATGCCTTAATACGAATAATGTGTTTTCCGGGAGTATCAAGCTGAAAAAAAGTTTCTTTCAAGGTTTGCCCTCTCAGAACATTTGTTTTCCATTCTTCGGTCCCTACTACAGCATCATAGGCTACAATCCGGGAAGGCAATTCATCCACAGAAACCGAATATCGCAGATGACCTCCATTCACAGCATGTCCGGGTAATAAAGCAGTACGCAATACTGCGTTACCAGAAGATGCAGTATACACTTCGTAAGTCAATGTTTTACCTTTTGGAAGCAGTACGGCCGACTGGCTGTGTCCAAGTCCTTTTATTATTTGAGCATCCGGTTCTCCATTGTAATCCGACGCATTCCATGCAATCATTCCCCGTGTCTCAGCTTTTACTCCGTCAGGTAACCGAGCAAACGATATGTTAAAATCATAAGTTTGCCCGTCTACCTGCAAACGGAATTTCTGTTTTGTGTTTTTCAATAGTTGTACTTTCTCCTCTTTCACCTTCAATACCAGTGTCTTTTCATATAGTAGTTCCCGTTCTTTCTCTATAATATCCAGCCATACCGGTTGTTCAATGACTTTCCAGTCAATCTTCCGGTTTCCCCGGCTGAATAAGGAAAAAAGTAACTCAACATCCTGCCCTAAACTCCATAGAGGAAGTTCTGTTAGCTGATTCGGCATTAAAGGTCCTATGTGCCCATCCATCCAGATTTCCGCCGGAAGCAAATGATTCCTCTTTACTTCATCCGGTAAGACCGGCGCTTCAAAAACAGGTAGTTTACGAGGAGCCATGTCCATCATTCCATCCCATTTCCCATTCTGAATATCCTTATTATATGTCCTTGTCAAAGCTGCTATCTCATTGTATGCTTCACGGCTTTTACGGGCATATTCATTGGCCACTGGATAGTAATATGTCGCAAATAAACGGGCTTTTTGAGCATACAAATGTTTACGATTCATTGCCGATGCAGCAAGAACCGGATATTGTACCAGTTCAAAGTAAGCATCTTTACGGGATAAAGGCACCTGTCCGGCACATGCAAGTACAGATTGCACCATAGCTTCATAACAGTTCACTCTGCTTTGAAGCTCGTCTCCAAACATAAAAGGATTAAATTCGCTATCCTGCACTTCGGTCATTCCCCCTTTACGTTTAGCTTTTTGATACTCCTGTACTTTACTCCAGCCCATAAATTCCGGTTTGCGAACACCTGCCAAATGAAAATACTCTTCAAAGACTTTTGTCAATGGCCCGGCCAGTGACTTTCCGAACTCACGATTCAACCATTGAGTCATATGTTCCGAAATTGTATTTGGACAGATACTATTAATATTCCATGCCATATCAAGAAAAAATTCGATACCATATTCGGCTGGTTTTATATCACCGACATTTAATATCCACAACTTACGTACTCCATAATCCCAAGCTTGTCGCATTTCTTTATATATTAATGCTGGTTGCGTACTATATAGCCACAAATAATCATGAGGTTTTCCAAAATAAGAAATGTGATAATAGATGCCGGCTCCTCCCTTTCTTTTTTGTTCTTCTTTATCATTCAGCCGGGTTATATAACCATAATTATCATCACACCACACAATCGTTACATCTTCCGGTACTTTAAGACCGTTATTATATATATCGAGCACCTCCTTATAGGGCATGAAAGCCTGAGGAATCCGGGTAACATCGGTTTCCAAAGATTGAGTAAGCAAAGTTCTCTGGTCAGCTATCACCTGAGACAATACCTGTGTCTGTTCGTCCAAGCTCCCGGTACCCTGCATTTTACCATCATGAACTCCACGCATCCCGATAGTATATATATTTTCCGAATGCTTCAACTCATTCAGACGTTCCATCCAAAAGGTTTGTACTTCTTCCTTGTTAGTCACATAATTATATGCTTCTCTCCGGGTTTTATCCCATTCACCATTTGTGTTTCGCATCAATGGCTCACAATGGGAAGTTCCCATTACGATACCATATTTATCAGCCATCTCTCTGGCACCGTCGATAAAGTAAAAAGGAGTGGAACAACCATGCATTGCCGGCCATAAAGTGTTTGCCCGCAAACGAAGCAATAATTCAAAAACTTTTTCATACGTTTTTATCCCAAGTGTAGTATGAGGTTGAGGATCAAAATTTTTCGTACTCCAGGGAACTAATCCCCAATCTTCGTCATTAATAAAGAAACCTCGAAACTGAACCGAAGGAGACTGCACATTTTCATATCCGGCAGGAAGTACACACGATTTACGCTTCTCAATAGATACATCAGCCCACCAATACCAGGGAGAAACACCCATAATACGTGATAGCTCTAAAATGCCATAGGCTGTCCCACGAGCATCACTTCCTAATACCAGTAAATATTGTACATCTTTTCGTTCCACTACTTTTATTTTAAAAGCTTCCCATTTACCTGCAATATCATCTGTGGGAATATTCCAGTCGGATAAATAGCGGTCAAAAGAATATTCTTGCCCCAAAGTCCCAATCAGAAGCCGGGCATTCTTCAACAAATCAGTCTTTACCGGTAGTTGTCCGGACACTGCCTCCATATCAGCAATAAATAAGTTTACAGCAGTATGAACTACATCGGCCTCATTCTGTGAATGATATACCGTCAGCGGAGTAGATGTACTCACTAACTCAAATCCCCACATATTATTCGGTACGATTACACATCCCAGCACAAGCAACAAATATCTCACAACAATCATTTTCATCATCTTCTTATTTATGCAGTTTAATTACCTCTATTATGGTTTGAAATAATATTTGATATTCTTTATTTTTACCTCGCTTACTTCACTTACTGTTGAATAAACCCCACATTTAAAATAATAAGAAGGAGCATCTTCTTTCACTCTAAAAGAACGGATTAATTTACCATCCACATAAACATAAATCTGACGTTCTGTAAACATATGTACCACATTCAGATGTACCCACTTATTGTAGACAGGAGAAACAATATCATGAGAATCATGCCACTTCAATGTACCTCCATTCTCTTCATAAGCTTTAATATTAATAGCAACAGGATAACCAAATATTTGCATCACTGCGGTACGATGTGTTCCTTCCACTACATAATAATCGGCTTCAAATTGATGATTGCCTTCAGTATAATCATTTCGCATACGGAGTTCACAACGGGGAGAAGTATGATCACCTTGCTTAAAGGGTTCATCTCCCTTGATTATTTTAAATGTATGTTCGTCATTCTCTTTATCATACGTGTATCTCTCCTCCAGATTCAAATTCCAGGGTTTTTGAATATAATAATCATATGCCTGTTCTACCCATCCCGTACCATGTTTGGGTCCATACAGTTCCGAAACAGGAATGTCATCTACAACTGGCTCGTCTTCACCTCCTCCGCAAGCAGACAATCCCGTAGTAAAACAAAAAAGTATCAATAAGCACTCAGCTTTTAATAATTTCATAATCATAGAATTAAATTACAATTAAAAAGGCTTTATCTGTCATTATTTAGAATAGCAGATAAAAAAGTAAAGTAAACTCTTATCTGTTTACCTCAGTCAAAGAGTATGCACACCATAACATAGGTGCCTGACCATGAAAATCACCAACGATACGAGGACGATCGTAATAATACTGTTCATCGTTCTTCTTACCTGTACCTTTACATACTTCAGTTATATCCCCGTCAGTATTGATATAAGGAATCAGTCCGATCCAACCTTTACGAGCCACACTCCCATACACGTTTACATCCAACCAACCATTTCTTACACCTTGGATCATAGCATATACGAACATGGCTGAACCCGATGTTTCAACCCAGGTATCCGGCTTATCAATCAGCTGATACCATGTACCTTGAGGATTCTGATAGTTCTTTAACGTTTCCATCATCTTCAGATATCCTTTCAGAATCCGGGGCCTATCAGGATGTTTTTCAGGTAAATAAGACAACATCTCAGCCAGACCTACAGCAAACCAACCATTACCACGTGCCCAATAAAACGGAACATCCGGAGCATGATAAAACAGACCATTAGGCTGCTGAATGCTATCTAAATAAGCTACCATCTCTTTGGCAGCACGATCCATGTATTTAGAATCACCCGTCACCTGATAAGCTTTTGACTGTAAAATGGTAATCATATACATATCATCAATCCACATACGTGTCTGCCAGGAAAGCCCCCTCGCGGCATAAGCTCTTTGTTCAGGAGTAGCATCCTCCGGAAGTTCCCATTGTGCATCGGCGTAAGATATACCTAAATCGTAGTATTTCACATTTTTCGTCAAATTATACAATTCAAGAGGGAGACTACCGAACATATTAAAATCAACATGATTCTTCTTTGGAAATAAATGTTTTTCTGTCGTATAAAGTGGTTGAAAACGTGCTTCCAAACGATCTTGTAATTCCTTATTATTCGTCACATCAGCAAATCTCAAAGCTCCATACCAGGTACAGACTTCCGGATAGGATATTAACCTCGGACTCATATGCCCACTCGCCAAAAAACGTTCGGCAAGTTTTAAACCAATCCGTTCCGGATTACATTCTTCGGGAAACTTTGTAAGACACTCCTGAGCATGACACACTGGAAGGAATATTCCCAAAACACTCCATACCCATATAAGTTTTGCGTATTTCTTCATATAATAATTGTTTAAGTTATTATCATTTGACTATTAATGAAACAGTTTTTAAATCCTGTTCTTGCGAAGAAGCTCCCACCATTATTTTAAAACTACCGGGTTCAACCTCATATTTCTTTCTTGACGTAAAAAAAGCTAACTTATCAGGAGTGATTAAGAAACTCACCCGTTTCTTTTCTCCCGGATTTAAAGTTATTCGCTGAAACCCTTTCAACTCCTTCACCGGACGGGTAACCGTTCCATACTCATCCTGTATATACAGTTGAGCAATCTCTGTACCCTGACAAAGACCTGTATTGGCTAATTCAAAAGATACGGTAACTGCTTCATTGGTATGTATGGTATCTTTTGACAAAATCGGATTTCCATATTCAAATGTTGTGTAACTAAGCCCATATCCGAAATGATATAATGGCCCGGTAGTAGTCAATGCGAATTTACGGGAATATTGAGATGCTTTATGGTTGTATACAGTCTGAATCTGCCCGACGCTGCGGGGAAAAGTGATTGGTAACTTTCCACTTGGATTAACCTTTCCGAACAATATTTCGGCTATAGCCCGTCCACCCATTCCTCCGGGTTCCCAAGCCTCGACAATGGCCGGTATATGTTGCTGTGCCCATGTAACACTCAACGGCCGCCCGTTAAGAAGAACCAAAATAACAGGTTTACCCGAAGCATATACAGCTTCCAATAATTCCTGTTGATGAGTAGGTAATTCCAGATTATCACGGTCACAATTTTCTCCACAAGTACGATCACTGTTATACCGTTCAGAATTCTCTCCTACCACGACAATATTAATATCTGCTTCAACTGCTTTCTGTGCAGCAACCTTAATCAATGCGCGATCCATTTTCCTTATTTTATTGGAAAAACAAACCGTATCAATTACAGCATCCGGTGCCTGTTGTTGTATTCCTTCCAACACAGTTATCACATTTTCTTCCGGCTGCCGCGTAGTCCAATCTCCCATTATCGTCGGACTATCGGCATTGGGTCCTGTAACAAGAATCTTTTTATACCGCTCTTGTTTCAACGGAAGTAAACAATTATCATTTTTCAACAAAACAATTGATTGTCTTGCTGCTTCTAATGCAGTAGCTTGATGAGCCTCTGTATAGATAAGAGAACGGGAAGCCGGAATATCAACCAAAGGATTCTCAAACAATCCCAACCGGAATTTAGTCTCTAAGATTTTATAAACCGCTAAATCTATTCTTGTTTCCGGAATATATTTATTCCTGACTGCCTCTACAATCGCTTCCAAGAAGCCATCTCCCTGCATGTGCATATCAACCCCTGCTTTCACGGCCATACGAAACGCTTCTTCTTGGGAAGGAGCATAATGATGCATCTCATGCAAACGTTCGATATCCATCCAGTCACTTATCACAAATCCTTGAAAGCCTAATTCATTTCGCAGAATTTCTTGTAACAGATAATGATTGGCATGACAAGGAATGCCATTCAATTCATTATGAGCCGGCATAACCGTAGCCACATGAGCTTTATCGATAGCCTCAGCAAAAGGGGACAAATACAAATCGCGTAATTTCTGTTCAGACATATCCATAGGTGCAGCATTGATTCCACCGGCAGGTTCTCCTCCACCTACAAAATGCTTGGCACAAGCTAATACTCCGGAACCATCAAAACCATTCTCTCCCTGTAATCCGAGAATCAGTGCCGTCCCCATCTGTGTCACCAGATAAGTATCCTCTCCAAAGGTCTCTCCTACACGCCCCCAACGGGCATCACGAGCCAATTCAATATTAGGGTTAAAAGTCCAGTGTACTCCTGAAGATCGCATTTCAACAGCAGTTTGCCGACCTATTTCTTTCAGCAAAACCGGGTTAAAAGAAGAAGCCATTCCAATGGAAGTAGGATAAACCGTACAACCTCTATGCATACAATTTCCATGAACGGCATCGATAGCTATCAATAAAGGAATTTTCAGACGGCTCTTTCGGGCTATCATTTGCAGGATATTTGCTTCTTCAACACTATATACATGTAAACATGCCCCTACTTTACCCAAAGATATATTCCGGGCTATTTCATTGGATTCCAGCAGTTTCGAAATAAGGATATCGGGATCAGCGTTTTCAAATACAATCGATTTGTCTTTGCGTCCGTATTGTAATCCTACGTATTGACACAATTGAGCAACCTTCTCTTCCAACGTCATTTGCCGCATCAGGATACATATTCGTTTATCTATCGGAAGTGACGGGTCAAAATACCGTTCATCAATCGTCTCCTGACAAAAAGAAGAAAATAGCAGCCCAACCAAAAATAATAAAGCGTGTTTCATTTTGGATAAATCTTTAAAGTGTTTTTCCCTTTATATATGTATTACAAACAATAAAGGCTTTTGTAATCAATCCGGGCAAATCATCCCGATTATCATTTGTCTGAAGCCAAATATTGAGAAACCCAGACAAATGTTCCGGCGGTCCAACCAAGCATAGCAGGTAGCTTATATTCGTTTGTAACATTCACATTACCTTCATTCACATTATATTTCTCCCACAGATTACCCGTTGTCTTATAAATATTCACAACGGCCATTTGATATTTTCGGGCAATACGGAGTGCTTCTTCTTTGTAACCATACCGATCGAGCCCATTTACTGCCAGATAATTCAGTGGTGCCCACCCATTAGGATACGACCATTGATAAACAATCCCATACTCTTTATTCTCACATGCAGATATACCATACCGAAACTCCAATAGACACAATACCGCAGGAATCATCCGGCGAGCTTCTTCATCGGACAAAACTCCATTAAATAAAAGGCTGAATACGGCAGCCGAAAGAACATCGGAACGCTTCTCATTGAGAAAATCATAATCATAATAGAGTCCGTCATTATCATCCCTACAATATTTTCGTATCAATGCCTTACGTTGTTCCGCTTTCTGATACCATTGCTGTGCCTCCTCTTTAAGGCCTAATTCTTTTGCAAAAAACTCAAAGTTCTTTTCATATCCATAAAGGTTGGCATTCAAGTCTATCGGACAAAAATGTTCACAACGTGTCTGAAAGCGGGGACTAAAATCCCATCCGGATTCACACTCAGCAATATAGTGAGAGGCCACTTCCAGACGTTCTCCATCACTCATCCGTTCTATTTTATCACGAAAGCCATCACCCAAACGCCTTTGCAAAACAGAAAGGATTCTCTTTTTATCAGAAGTGGTTGCTTCATTTGAATATCGGTTCAATCCAATAGGAGTGAGACGTCGCGTCATCCAAAAGAAATATTCTTTTTTCAAACCGGGAAGTACTTTTTTCAGCCATTCTTTATCATGGGTCTTCAGATAAATATGTTCTACCATCTTACTCAGATATGGCGGTTGAGAACGGTTTTCAAAAAAAGTCCGGTTTCCGTTCAGCATCTTCCCATAGCGCTCAACCATATAGAGCATATTCTCTACATTCGACTGAGCCAAATCGATATAACCATCCGCTATCAATCCTTCCCCCGTAAAAAAAGTATCCCAATAGTACATTTCCTGAAAAGAGTCATTCATACTCGGAACGGTATAACGATACGGTAACCCAATCAAGGTTCCCGTATCTTCAGGGCTGAAACGGACCGTTTTATTCCATGAAGCCGCAATGAAATCATGCACTTTTTTTATATCTGCCATAGAAGCACATTGCTGCGCATCGGCTTTATTTCCTAATCCAAGCAACAGCCCGATAAAACATACAAGAAATTTCATTGCCTCACTTTTATCTTTACTGTACTCTTGATATCCCTTGAAGAAGCCCCACAATATAAAGTATAGTAATCTGGTTCCACAATCCAAACCTTTTTAACATCATCGAAATAGGCAAATTCTTTCACTGGTATTGCAAGAGATACTTCCTTACTTTCTCCGGGAAGAAGCCTTATTTTATCAAACGCTTTCAGTTCTTTCACCGGACGTAAAACAGAAGGCTTATTCTGTCCTACATACAACTGAACAACTTCTGATCCTTCCGATTTACCCGTATTAGTCAAAGTAAAACAAATTCTAACCGTATCACCTGAAAAATATTCCTTCTTATCGGTTGTTACTTTTCCATATTCAAAAGTGGTATAAGACAAGCCATAACCGAATGGGAATAATGCCGGAATTCTTTTAGTATCATGCCAGCGATACCCAACCAAGATATCTTCCTGATAAACCACATTCAGTGTATCACCAGGATAAGACTTTTTCCCATAATAATGAGCGCCGTTATCTGCCAACTTTTCGGGTATACTGAAAGGTAACTTACCTGTTGGAATTACGTTTCCTGCTATCACATCAGCAATAGCATGACCGGCTTCCGAACCAAGATACCACGATTGAATCAATGCCGGAACTTTATTAACCCAAGGCATGGCTACCGCATTGCCACTGATTATTATTACACCGACATTCTTATTGACATTCAAAAGTGCTGTTAGCAAATCATCTTGTCTATAAGGAAGATTATAATCCAAACGATCTACCTCTTCGCAGTCTTGATATTGATTCTTGTTTAACCCACCGAAAAACAACACAATATCTGCATCTTTCGCTACATTGACTGCTGCCTGAATTAAC
Source organism: Bacteroides sp. 41_26 (assembly GCF_949740115.1). NCBI lineage: Bacteria > Pseudomonadati > Bacteroidota > Bacteroidia > Bacteroidales > Bacteroidaceae > Bacteroides > Bacteroides sp. 41_26. The sequence goes on along the minus strand of NZ_CATJGZ010000085.1, from coordinate 31,763 downwards.
GAATCAGCCTTCTGTTGAGGTAACAGATGCGGATGGAACTTACTGGGTCCGGAAGTATACCCGACAGAATAAATAATTTTATCATCTCCATAAAGTGCCTTAAGTCCTTCTAAAGGAGATATTTCTTTTTTTACTTTTAATTCGGAAGAACCGCCTCCTAAAGTCAAAGAACGCACTGCATTATCTCCAATCACTGCTATCTTTTGATACTTCCCGACCGGTATCGGAAAGAAATCCGCTTGATTCTTTAATAAAACAATCCCTTCCTCAGCAATACGGCGTGCTACATTACGATGTTCAGGAGTACTAAAACTACCATAACCACGATTACGATTCATATTGGTACGGAAATTTAATCTTAAGACACGCCGTACTTTATCATTAAGGTCCTTCATGGGTAGCTCTCCATTCCGTAACTTTACCAGATATGGTTTTGCCAGATAATAATTATCATATGCCATTTTCTCCGTATAATTCAACCCATCGGTACGGGTTCCCATCTCAATATCCAATCCATTGGATGCTGCCTCATCCGTATCATGAGTACTTCCCCAATCGGATACAAACACTCCATCGAACCCCCACTCTCCTTTCAATACCTTATTAACCAGCCAGTCGTTGTGTGTACAATATTGATTCTCATATTTATTATAAGACCCCATTACAGACCATACATGCCCCTTTTCAACTCCCGCTTTAAAAGCGGGAAAATAAATTTCACGCAAAGCTCTTTCACTGACTATAACATTGATACGTTTACGCCAAAGTTCCTGATTATTAGCTGCAAAATGTTTCAGACAAGCTGATACCCCATTCTGTTGCACTCCATGAATATAAGGAACCACCATTTGAGAAGCCAGATATGGATCTTCACCCATATATTCAAAATTTCGTCCATTCAATGGGGTTCGGTAAATATTCACACCTGGTCCCAGTAATACTTCTTTTTTCCGAAATCGTGCTTCTTCTCCTATAGCTTTTCCATATTCTAATGATAATGCAGGATTAAAGGTTGCCGCCAGACAAGTTAACGCCGGAAATGCCGTACAAGAATCATTTGTCCAACCGGCATGCCCCCAACTGTCCCAACTAATTTCTGCTCTTATTCCGTGAGGACCATCACTCATCCAAAGTTCCGGGATACCTAAACGCGGACAACCGGGTGTACTGAATTTAGACTGCGCATGAATCATAGCCACTTTTTCTTCCAGAGTCATCCGGGACAAAGCATCTTCTACCCGTTGTTCTATACTCTTTGAATCATCCAGATAAACCGGAAGCTTCTCTTGACTCCATACATTAAACCCATAAAAAAAAGAGATAACCAACAATAATTGAATTTTCCGTATCATAATAATTATTTATTTATATTTGAAGATAAATAGCGCATTTCTTCCTTCGTCAAAGCACGGTCATATACAGCCAGTCCACCGATTTGTCCCACAAAAAAGTTTCCCATTTCCCCGGAACGATTGACTGCACCAACCGTAAAATCACTTCCCTGATAACCTCCGTCAAATAACCCCAAATCATACTTATAAGGATTACGTTCATTTCGTACATCCAGATATCCGTTTACATAAACGCTAACTTGTTCCGTATCATAAGTAAATCCGATACACTCCCATTCGGAATACGGAATCTTACTTTTACCAATCGCAGCGTCCATACAATATTTATATCCTTCGGTAGCACCTCCGGTTCCGGACACATGTCCTCCTACTTGCTGACTACTGCCCCATATCCGTAAATCCAGAAACAAACAATATTGTCTCTTTTTCCGGGTTTCATCCCACATTCCGGCAACCGCTTCACATTGGCTGTATTGTTTCACATCACGCTTAATCCATGCAACAACAGTCACCTCTCCTTCCTTTCCATGAATGTTCAATGCAGGACATTGAGCACGAGGTATATAAAACCATTCTCCCTCTTTTATCCGTGCAGAATATTCACCAAAAACACCCTCTTTTACTCTTTCTATAAAAGGAGTTCCTTCTTGTAAGGCATATTGACAACGTCCGGAAGAAATTCTTTCGGTCCCACTCTCTTCCATAAAACTCCAGAAGCATATCAGATTATCGACGCTTTCCGGTTTTACTTGTGTTTGTGCCAACATGGGAAATATATTAAATCCCCAAAAACCAATTAACATAGAAATAATATTAATTCCTCTCATCCGGCTTTCTAATCTTTAAATATTTTCATTATATATCCGCCACCCGGAGCCATTGTAAACGACAACTTTCGTTCAGAAGGTATATCTACTACTTCCCGTTTATAGTCTCGCGCTACTTTATCGGCATTTAATCCGTCCCGAAATATCTCAGCCTTAAAGTTGCCTTCACCTAAAAAGCTCAAATCCAGTTCTATGCTACGTGTATCCCAGTTATTAATCGATGCGACATACCAAACATTCTCTTTTTTACGGGCCAGAGTCAAAAACTTCGTTATTTCTCCATTCAAAGCGAGAGTAGTATCCCATACAACAGGAATTCCGGCAATAAAATCGGTACATTCCGTTTCCTTCATATAAGCAGAAGGTGAATCACAAAGCATACTGAAAGGAGATTCAAAAATAACATACTCAGCTAACTGCCGACATCTTGTTCCCTGACTCATAGGTTCACTGTTCACCGGACGATAATTTTGCTTGCTCGCATTACGCATTGTGCCCTGAGTATAATCCAAAGGACCTGCAACCATACGTATATACGGCATAGTCACATCATAAGTGACCTGATCGACATTGGGAGCCGCCCATTTCATGTGTTCAAGCCCCTGAACTGCTTCAAAAGTCAATACATTCGGACAGGTCCGGTTCAATCCGGTTGGTTTATAAGTCCCATGAAAATCAATGATAAGGTTATATTTTGCGGCAGTCTTTGCTGCACCATAATGAAAATTAACCATAGACTGATCATCCCGATCCATAAAATCAATTTTAAAACCCTTTATTCCAATCTCAGAATAGTGCTTACAGACTTTTTCAATATCCTGCATAAACGGGTAAGAACCCGTCCAAAGGACGATACCGACATTACGCTCTCTTCCATACTCGACCAGTTCTTTCAAGTCCAGTTCATCTACCACATCCAGGATATCAGTACCTTTATACCATCCGGCATCTATTACAATATACTCTAAATTGTTATCGGCTGCAAACTGAATATAATACTTATAAGTTTCATTATTGATACCAGCAATAAAATCTACTCCATAAAGACTACAACTATTCCACCACTCCCATGCAGCCTTACCAGGCTTTATCCAAGAAAGATCTCCCAACTGATTAGGCGTTGAAAGACGATATACCATATCACTATTTGCCAATTCAGCATCTTCTGCAGAAACAATCAGAGTACGCCACGGAAAATTCGTGTGTCCTTCACACTTTGCTATATAGTTTTCACGTGTCAATACAACTTCCTGCATATTCTCAACTCCCCCTTGTTTCACAGTACGGGGATAAGGAGCAAAAACGCCTTCCAAAGTATCAGAATCTCCTGAATTATTAAGATACATGCCCGGATAGTTCAATAAGTCAGCTTCAGTCAGGCAAACCTTCTTTCCATGCCCCAGTTCTACCAATAAAGGCATAAAAGCAAGACGTTTCGGATTCCAGTCTGATAAATTCATATAAGAGTACGTATTCACAAATGACTTAAAAAACTGCTCCTCAAAAGTTCCTTTATTCCCTCTGTTATCAGCATGGTATCCATTCTCTCTGACATAAGCCACATACGCCCTGGATTGTTTCGGAAAATTAAAAACAGCCTGTTCATTTTGTACACAAAAAGACACTTTCTTTTCAGAAATGAACCGATAAGCTACTCCATCATCATATACCCGGAATTCCAGAGCATAATCTCCTTTGAATTTAAGGAGCAATCCATTGTAAATATCCGCAACGACCTTCTTTTTATAAATCGGAGCGTCTATGTATTCTTTGACCGTCTTAATCTCGGCTTTCCTAAGAACAGGATTCACCCCAAAAACGGTTCCATCTGTCAATGACATAGACACAGGTGATTTCTCTAAAACGGTATCTTCGCCATGAGAAACTGTATATTCTACCTTATCAGTAATATACACTTTCAGAGAGATCATCTTATCCGATGATTCTATATGATAGAATTTCTTTGCCGAAAGCTGAAAAGCCACCAAGGTGAAAAAAAACACCCATATAATTCGTTTCATGTTTTTATTAGTTTGTCTATTATACTTCAATTGATTTCTTTAAGGGTGATACCTTGAACGACTTTTTATCCTTGACTAACTTACGCCATACAGCCCTATCATACCCACCATCTTTTCCGTAAACATTACACAGTTCATTTCTTGAAAAGTACCGGAAGTTTGAATGGATATCTTCCAAATAGCTAATTAGACATTCGGTTCCTTTCGTTGAACCGCAACGGATAGCAGCAGCAGCTAATAAAAGTTCCAAATTGGCTCCGTATATTCGCCAGCGTGTCTGATTGTATTCGCTTGTTTTATATCCTCTAATATTAGGATCATCCATCAGCTTCTCGAGATTCTCGATAAACTTAACATCCGGGTTACGTTCCAGATAGAAACACAGATTCACAATCCGGTTATAATATGGGATTAATTGCAAATCGATACGCCCCTTGGTATAAGCATCATCGGATACAACCATTTCTCCTCCTGACTTAGTTTCTTCCAGTATATAGTTTATCGTCTTACTGCCATCCTCTGTGGCAGGCATCATTCCCAACAAAGCTATGTCTTTATTAATTTGCCAATAAAGTAACTTATCATCATATTTTTCAAAATAACTCGAAGCATGTCCTTCTTGCTGTTCCTGTTTATAGAGTGTCTTCAATTCATCAATAATATAGTAACTTCCCGACGTGTCACCAAACCATGCCAATGCCTTTGCCAGAAATACTCCCGGTCTCTTTTCGAAAGTGGCTTGCAAAAGAGGAAGAATCAGTTTTTTTTCCTGCATGCAACATTTAAATAAAACCGTTTCGTCTCCCGTACTCAGTTTATCCACTATATCCTGTAAATCGACTTTTCTAGCAACTGTTGCATCGGCTGGTAAATAAGAGCTTGCTATTAATTCTTTTTGTACAGGAGTTATATCAAGTTCACGCGCATTACATTTCTTTTTTAAAATCTGAGCAGCAAGCATGCCAGTCACATATCCCAATACAGTTATATCAGCAGACATACGCGTAAATTGTAAAGCCTTATATGACTGTCCGATTGATTTTCCGGAAAGTAACAATCCATCTATTTTCCGTGGTACAATCGATCTATAAGGAATATTCACCATGGACATATTATCAAAATGAGGCAACATAAAACCACAACGTGATGACTCTGAATTTGAAAAATAATGAGGATCATAATCACTCCTTGCCTGTGCAATCGTATCTTCATAACATGCATCGGAAATAATATCTCTGGTACTAAGATTGTACACGGCATTTATTCTACGTGACTCACGGATAGCCAACATAGGATAAAAATCATAAAAATGAGATTCATAATGAGATAAATACAAACCACGTTGAGTCTCCAGTATCTCACAGTTATTAATAATATCATAATCACGGTTATAATCCTTTATTTTAGGTTTAAAAGGAATGTCCCAATGACTATAATTCTGAGTAATTCCCATCCGCGAATCTCCTACACTATAATTTTCTCCTGCAAAATAAGCAACGTCTCCATCACCTGTTGCATCAATAGTCAACTCGGCCAAAATCTTATATAGCCTGCCATTCTGGCAAACTGTAACGCTTTTAAGTTTAGTCTTATCAACTTCTGCCGCACATAATATGGCACCATTGATGACTTTACATTTATGTTCCAAAAGCGATTGCAAATAGTAATAACTCCGCGGTAAAGTTGTCACTAAATTTGTATCAGCAGCTACAGTCTTAATTTTTTGCTCTAACTCTTTTATAAACTTATGTTCCTGATATCCCCTGTAATAACCATTTACCCCTGCTACTGTTTTGGTTCCCCCAAGTTCATTAAAATATTCAACTACAACTGTCTGAATCTGTTTTTGAGAGGCTGAAAGAGCAGCCATTGCACCTGCCGTTCCGGCTCCTGCCACCAATAATGCTGTTTTGTGTTTATCCAACTTCAGAATATCTATCGGAAAGGGAGATAACGGAGTCATAAATCCATTTTCTTTATAGCATTCGGATACTACATTGCAGTCGGCTTTCCCTCCAATATAATAAACCTGAGAGACAGAATTCATGTCAGGTGATTGCTCTATTTTTCCTACCAAAGATTTTGCCTGTTCCTTTATATCACAAACTGTCTTACAGGTATAAAATTCCGATGAATTTTCCATATAGTAGTAGTTCTTTATCCCTATCTTTCGAGAATCTATTTCCCCTTCAATATTTAAAGAACATTCTAATGCGGCATATCGCGTCCGTGCTTTAGAAAAAGCCGGGTCCGCTTCCCGGATTTGCTTACTTACCATTGCCGAGAGTAGGCGGGCCCGTTGTTCAATATGACTTAAATCATTATCTTCTGTAGCAAACCGATATTCTACGAAATATTGATCTTTGTCCTTTTTACCTGCATGTACACTTACAGTATCATTTAGCAGATTAAGCCCTGATAAATGTAGTTTGCCAAGTGAGTTTTTGTGAACAGAATCCATTTCGAGAACAAATCCGGCCTCACGTATCTGGTATTTCTGAGCAAATAATTCCCGGGTAAACAAAACCCCATCAGTAGCATCAACAAAACTCCTGCATGGAATAGAAAAAACTCCATGTTTGGAAGCAACCACCACTCCGGAAGTCTCACTCCTGTCATTCGTTAATATACCACATACATCATTCATTAGTAATACATCCACCTGGTTAACCAGTAAAGAACGAAGCATGCCTTTCTTTATACTACCGGCAAACAAAAGAAGTTCGTTTCCGGAACGACTCTTGCGCGGAGATTCCAAAGTATTATTCAAACTCTCTTCCTGTTCATCTGTCGGAAAAAAAAGATCAAGCAGACTCTTATCCCACTCTTCAAGCCCTTCAGCTGATAACCAAAGTTTTCTTTTGGCTGCAATATCAAATCCCGGAGAAGTACGTTTATCTACAATTAATACTTTCAACCCTTTTTTTACAGCTTCCAAAGCAATAAAAAAGCCACATAAACCTGCTCCATTTATTATCATATCATATGATGACACAGGATCGGCTCTCCGAAATACCTCCTGAGTTTCAGTAAGTGCATCGGCAAAAGCAAAATTCCGCCCTACCAATACACCGCCCAAAGTCAACAAACCAATATTTAAAAATTCCCGTCTTTTCATTCCCCTTATTTTTTATTCTTCAAATTACCAATTTATATATAGATGTGTTTTGTGTTATTATTCACTGATACAATAGATTGCTAATCGGTACACATGCTTTCTTATATATATCCGAGATCTCTTGCTGGCTGGTTATAACTTTTCTTTTTGCATCGGGATAATGGGTTTCCATTTCAGTCAATCGATTGGCTATTTGAGTTCCGGTTGTCTCTTCTATTTCAAATATCCAATCCGAATATCCTAAATCATAATACATTTGTCCTTTAATGGTATCATCCGGTTGCCTTAAATAAAAGAAGGGTATCCCGTTGGCAGCCGCTATTATAGGAGAATGACATTCAAAACTTAATACCGCAAAAGATGCAGCATAGACAGAAGCAGCCTCATCCGGTAACCAATATCCTCTTTTCACAACATATGGTTTTACATCAGCAGGTAGAGAATCAATCAGCAATTCATCCATAAAATCAACCTGATAAGTCATTTCAGGGCAAACCAACACTTTATTTTTCGTCTCACGTACCCAACTGATAATGGCTTCTCTCAATTTTGAATGATCTTCTTCTTTATATTTATTATTATATGCTTCCACTTCGCATATTTTGGCTTCACTCCACAGATGCCTGTTTTTTATCCGGTAATAAGGTGTACGGCGTAAACGTGGTACGGCACAGATAAATTTGCCCTTTTCCAGACCATTTGCTTTCAAAAAAGCATTTCCTTTTTTCTTATCATGCAGATTAAAGAAAAATGTAGCATCCGGTACAAACCCGATATGAGTACCTGTGATACCCGCCTGCTTTAATACATCTATGGAAGCCGTCTCACGGGTATAAATAAAATCAGCCTGTTCCAAAAGATTCTTTAAACGGTTATCTACCTTGGGAATAGTTGTTCCGAAAATGCCAAAAGGTTTTCCATTCGTATATTTCACCCAGGCTTCCAAATGATACTGCCCCACAACATAAGGTCCCGAACTATGTATCATTAAATCTGCCATTTGAAATGCTTTAAGAACTTCCTGAGCATCCACTTGTGCATTCTTATCAACAGTCCCATGTACAATCCTTATTTTAGGAAAGTTTTTATATAAGAATTCTTCCACCTCTTTACCAACATTCTTTTCCCAAACAATGATATTTGCGTCCGGGAGATAGGTTTCCAATATATGTAGTAGTCCCGGAGTATGAGCAATATCACCTATATTCACATCCTGCCATCCCGAGACAACCAATATCGTCTTAGGATCACTTTTTTTTGCATTCAGGGTGATACAACTCAATCCAACAAATAGAAATATTAATATTCGTTTTAAGTAATTCATCTTCAAATATGGATATATTGGGGGATACCAATAACAGGTATCCTCCCGTTTGGCAAATAAAATCAGATAAGATAGGGCCTGATGCCCTATCTTAATTTAAAAAAAGAGATTACAGGTCTAACGGCCCTTCTCCGGCCTCTAAAGACCATCCCGGGTTTTGATAAATAACCGAGTTTGCTGCCGTTTGAGAATCCGGTGATGTCAACAAGAAGTGCTTTCTTGCAATCGGATCCAGATAATGAGCACTACAATAACGTAAACCGTCAAAGAATAAATTATTGGTTTTAGTAACAGACAATGGTATTAAGTAATCACTCAAACTTGGAGACGACATAATATTCTTACTATCAGCAGCCTGATCATGCAATAATTGTTTTGATGTATATAGCGATTGCATCGGTCCCCATACTTTACAACCTTTCAGAAGACAAGGGTTCTGATTTAATTGGTCTAATGCTCTCCAACGGATTAAATCTTCATAACGACGTCCTTCTCCTATAAATTCACAACGCCTCTCCCGACGAATATTATACAATGTCTTATCCACAAGAACTCCATGGGAATAAGCTCCCCAATCATTCTGAGCTTCAATATCCATATTAGTATGGTCAATGGTATTCTGATAATTCACATCAACTCCCGCACGTCTACGAATATCTTTCCAATATTTCTCCGCTTTAGCATCAATCCTTCCAGTCTTCTCGTAACAGGCTTCCATATAGTTCAAATAAGCCTCAACAGCACGGAATACAACGAAAGCTGTTATATCACTGGACACCATATTGAAATCGTGAGATTGTCCTTTTCCCAACAGATAACCGGTCGTTGTAGATTTCGTATAATCTTTACTATAAATCTCGGCAGGACTTGGAAACTCATCATGTTCAACCAACATATTCTCCAATACACGTACCTCTCCCGGAGCCTTCATAAACAAACGCCAACGCCAGTCACGATTTACTTTAGTATCGGCTATGTAGTCGTCGCCTTTATAATTACTGCCAGTAGCATAGTACGGAAGACCATTCTCCATTAAAAAGACATCGGCAAACTGCTGGGTATATCCTACAGAATAACCATAATAAACTCCACCATTGTATCCATGTTTCACCGGAGTTGCCAAATCAATGGAATAAGTCCGGTACATTACAGCTTCCGGATATGCTGCAGGATTTTTACTTGCAAATAAATCATAGTAAGGATTAACAGCTTGAGAAGCAGACTCTCTGATTGTCTTATTGTTGACAGTCAATGTTACTTTATCAGCTACTTGTTGAGCTGCATCCATCGCTGCTTCCAGAAAAAAATCTATTTCCGCATCAATACTGCCACTTGGGTATTGATAATCTTTCAAATACTCTTTTTGGCTACCGGGCCAATTAGGTCCCAGAGGCACATGTGCCGTTCCTTTATGATGTTTCAGCCAAGTACCTTCAAATAGTGCTACTCTGGATTTCATTATCAGAGCCGCATTTTTATTCAAACGTGTACGACCTCCTTGCGGAGCTGTATTCTTCATCATATCAATCGCCTTATCCAAATCGCTCAGAATAAACCTGGCTACTTCATTACGTGGTCTACGTTTGGAAGCTTCTGTCAATGTTTCCAAATCATCCGGCAAAGTAGTCGTTATTATAGGAAAATCTCCTAAAGCTTTCAACTTTTTAAAATATTCATAAGCTCTTAAAAAATATCCCTCACCTATATAATGCTTAACATTGGTCGGATCTCCTTTCAACTCTCCTTTCTCATAACGAGGAACAACCGTCTCCAAATAAAAATTCAAAGGTCTGATATCTGTGAAACTCCATGAACCTCCTGTTGAACCGACTTTAATCTGTCCCGGCATAAATTTGTTATCCCCATTACGTCCTACGGCATTGTCCGTACATATATCACTCCAATAAGGAGAATCAGCAGGATTACCTGTATAGCTATCCAGATTTGTATAGTATTTAATCGTATATGCAGCAAGATGCGATTCTTCCCATAAATATTTCTCGGGAGATATAGTAGATGGAGGAGTTACATCCAGGAAATCATCACATCCAACCATAGCAAACAATAAAGTATTGACTGCTATTATCTTTGCAATAGAACTATATATATTTTTCATATTTGTAAATTTTCTGGTTTATATTCTATTAAAAGGTCACACTTAAGCCAAATGAATAGGTCTTTGACAACGGATATACCATACCACCCTTAAGACCAATGCCGGCAGTTTCAGGATCCATAGTCTTAGACAGTTTAGTAAATGTAAGCAGATTCTCACCAGAGACAAATAAACGCAGATTTTGTATATATGCCCGTCTCATCCATTTTGCAGGAAAAGTATAGGATAGTTGCAAGTTTTTCAAACGCATATACGAAGCATTCTGCAAATAACGTGTCTGAGTGGATTTATTCTTATTAGCCCACAAAGGCCGTGGATAATACGCGTCATAATTAGCTCCCAAACGACTATCTTCATCACGGAAATAATTCATATGCTCATCAAAAACGACAGACCAGGATTTTCCACCTGACGTTGCTCCCCAAAATACAAAATTCAGATCAGTAGATGCAGAACCTACCTTTGCGTCCGGATAGTAATCCCGTTTTAATACTCCTTGCCAAAACATTGAAATTGCAAAACCTCTCCAGGAGGCATCCAAACTAATGCCTGTACGGAAACGCGGAGTACTATTCCCTATTTTCCTCAAATCACCCATATCATAAATTGTATTTGAGCCATTACTTACCTTTCCGTCACCGTTAGTATCGGCATACATAATATCACCGGCAGCCCACTTACTGCCTAAGGCATTTTGTCCACCATTGGGTAATGAAGCTAAATGTGCTTCCATCTCCTCATCAGTTTTTGCTATTCCAATCGTTTCATATCCAAAAATATCTCCCAGAATTTGTCCTTCATAATAAGTACTCAATGAACCTGTCAGATTCGGATATTTCAATATTTTCGTTCTACTGTCTGATAAATTGAATGACACTCCATACTGAAACTCATTAATGCGATCTTTCCAGCCAATCTGCAATTCCCAACCTTTAGTTACTAAATCTGTGTTATTGGTTGCAGGGGCACTTGTTCCCAATGTTCCGGGTAAGTCTACTCCAGGTCCCATCATATCTTTTGTTGTACGGCTGTAGATATCAAAAGAACCCGTCAAACGGTTATTTAGTACTCCCCAGTCAAGACCAAAATTCAACGTTTTAATCTTTTCCCAAGTTAAAGAAGTAGATATTAATCCTGGAGCAGCCGCTGTATTAGGACGTAAACCGTCAATTAACCAATCTCCCTTTCCTGCGGCAGTTGTCATTGTGAGGTAAGTAGGGTAATAACTTTTAGCATTCTGATTGGCCAAAACACCATAAGAAGCTCTCAACTTCAACAGTTGAATATAATCAGCCGTACCCTTCATAAACTCTTCTCGCGCTATATTCCAACCTAAAGAAGCAGATGGAGAAGTTATCCAGCGTTTGTCACGACGATAACGCGAACTACCATCTCTACGCACGTTTACTTCCAGTAGATAACGCTCTTTATAATCATAATTAATACGACCAAAGAAGCCTACTGTGCACCATTCATTATAGTTACCCTTCAATGTAGCATTCTCAACATCAGTAGTTTGATCTAAAACCGGAATATCATCGGATATTAAATCATTGCGTTGTCCGCTAAGCATGCGATTTTTATAAGACTCTAACTGAAATCCTACCATTGCCGCCAGATTATGCTCTCCTAACGCAATATTATAATTAGAATAAAAATTAGGGGTCAAGTGAGTAGCACGATATGCATACTCATATACACGACTCTTCTTCTGGCTCAGATTGGATACATAAGTCTTCAAAGGCTCTGTCGCATAATGCCCGTACACCAGATTCCAAACTTCATGTTGCCAGTCATTAGTAATACGTGCATTCATTTCCGCCATTATATTCCAATTCTTAACCGGAGTAATCGTCAGTTTCAATTGCTGATATAAATCATCATTCTGCTCCTGTCTTCTACCTCCATTCTCTAAATGCTCTGTATATGTCACATCTGCCAATCGATATCCATTCGGATCAGTTACCGGAATCAACGGAACCGAACGTCGGAGTACTTCATTATAGAAATTACTGGACATCTGACTCGGACGCCCATAATCAGTACGTGAAAAACGGGTCGTATAATCCATCTTAATAAAATCTGTTACCTGAGATGAAATCTTACCCGTTGTTGCAAATCGTTTCTGATTATCAGTGCCATAACGCAAAAATCCATCTTGAGTCTGATAATTAGCCGACACATAATATGTCAGCTTATCTGTTCCACCACTTACACTCAGATTATGCTCCTGAGATGGTGACCAATCCTTATAATACTCTCTCAACCAATCCACATTGGCATAAGCTGTACCGGTATCCCACTTTCCATTACTATTCGGTTGAATGCCTCCATCATTCAATGTACCGTGCATATAATCCCAAACATTTTGTACCTGAGTATCATCATAAAGATAAGCACCGGCATTATTAAAATTGGCATCATTGAAATAATTAATATAATCCCATGAATTAGCCATCTTTGGTAACATTACAGGAGTTTTAAAACGAAAGTTATTGCTATAATTCACAGTAGACTTACCTTTCTTTCCGGATTTAGTAGTTACCAGAATTACACCAAATGGCGCTCTGGAACCATAAATTGATGAAGCAGCCGCATCCTTCAACACTGAAATATTATCAATATCCTGCGGATTGATATTCGAAAGACTACCTTCCATACCATCAATAAGCACCAATGGACTACCACTCGATGTCGAACCAATAGTTGCCGTTCCACGTATATTAATAGAAGGAGTAGCATTTAATTCGGCACCATTATTAGAGGTCGTAATATTAAGTCCCGGAAGTAACCCCTGCAAAGCCTGTACTGCATTTCCAACCGGACGAGCCTCCAATGATTTAGATTCTATTACTCCTACGGCACCTGTTAGATTCACCTTTTTCTGAGTTCCGAAACCAACAACTACAACCTCATCCATCAAATTGGTTTCCTCATCCATTACTATATCAATAACCTGTTTTTTACCGTTAAAAGTTACTTCCTGTTTTTTCATGCCGACAAATGAAAATACAAGTATATCACCCGGCTGGGCTTCAATTCTATATTTACCATCTGCATCAGTTACTGTACCGGTTTGAGTACCCTGTACAGCAATGGTCACCCCAATCATAGCTTCACCGGCAATATCAACAACCGTACCACTAACCCAGGATTTCTTAGCATTACTTTGCCTGAATTGTTGTTTAGTCTTATCTACCGTAACGATAATCTGCTTCCCGTTCAAATAATATTTAATACCACGGGGAGTTAAAACTTCATTCAAAATACTTTCTACACTTTTATTCTCAGCAAATACAGATATTCTTTCTTTCACAGGAACATCTTCCTCGTACAGAATTACATAATTTGTATGTTTTTCTATGGTAGAAAATAATTCTTTAATAGTAATATCACGTACTTGCAGCGAAATATTAGTTTGAGAAAGAGTGTTTTGCGCATTCAATGTGTTTCCTATAATACTAATTACGAAACAGAGCAATTGAAATCCAATATATTTTTTAATGGAATTACATTTATAAATACTTACTTGTGTCCTCATAGTTATCTATGCTTTTATTTTATAAATTCAAATCACAGCTCTAAAAAAGCTTCCAAAGAAGCATACGATCCCCTATACTAAGGTGGTAGACGATAGTTTCTCATAATAATAAAAAATTAATTAGATGTTATTTATTTGCTATAGCGTTTCTTTTTCTGATAAACCTTCACAACATTTGTTTCTTTACTATATTCAAATGTAAAGGGCGTTGAATGTGACAAATTATGTAATACTTCACTAATAGAATCGTAAAGATTAAGATTTCCAATATATTTCTTTTTCGATACGGAACTATCAAATATAATTTTCACTCCATAGTATTTCTCTAAACGGGTAAAGATATGCTCCAACGGTTCATTCTGAATTTGCATAATACCATCTTTCCAGCAGGTATAAGCGTAGGTATCAACCTTTTTGACAACCGAAGAATTCCTTGCATAAAAGAAGCCCTCCTTGGGAATCAATTTATACTTGTTATTATCCGATCCCACTTCAACACTACCTTCTACTAATACCACAGACTTTTGAATATCCTCTTTATATGCACTCACATTAAACTTCGTTCCTAAAACAGAAACATCAAAATCTTTCGTATGTACAAAAAATGGGCGGGATTGATCTTTTTCTACTTCCAGATATGTCTCTCCTTCTATATATATATCACGTCTGTCTTCTAAAAAGGTCTTCGGATACAACAACTTACTACCGGCATTAAGCCAGACAACCGTACCATCATTAAATCTGATAGCAGTACGTTTGCCCACCGGCACAACCAACTGAATCATCTCTCCCTGCAAATCAGAGAATTTCATTTTCTTCTCAGTTCCCACAACAAAATCCCCTTGTGCCGTCTGATTTATGACTTCATTATTGGGAATAGCAGTTCTTAAACCACCCGAAATAATAAGAATTTCACTGGATGTACTTTGTATTGAGTCAAGTAAAGCCAATACCTCTTCTTTATTATCAACATAATCTTTTCCCATTAATAATAATGACGATACTACCAATATAACAGATATACAGGCTGCACATGCCGTTGAAATCCAATATAACCTTCTTCTGTTTTTTCTACGATCAATCCGATCCCAAAAACCTTTAAGGCTACGTTCAACTTGCAAATCAGAAACAACAGTTTCTTCAACCTTTATATTCTGCAATAAAAGAAATGCATTTTCAATGACTTCACATTGCTCAGGATGAAGGTCCATCATCCACTTCAGGGCTTCTTGATCATTTTCCTTAGCAATATTGATAAGTTTCTCATCAAAAATCCAAAACTCTATGTTGTTTCTATTTTCCATTCTATCTTTATTTCTATTAGTAGTACAATTCTATCTTTATTTTGTAATCACTACACAAGACATTTTTTATAGCTATACTACAAAAATATCTTCTACAGGCACAAATATATCATTTAATCACCTTATTATCAGCAAATAAACTTAATACATAAAAAATAATATTGTTTTTTAGAAAAGATTATTTTCTCATTAGAAATGATAGTCCGAGAACAAAGCGATCATGAATAGTAATACGAAGAAATCATTATTTTCTTTCCTGATCTTTTCCATAGCTCTATATGTCAGATTACGCGCGGCCTGTTCAGACATATCCATAATCCGGGCTATTTCTTCATATTCTTTTTGATGTAAAAATCGTAAATAAATGATTTCTTTTTGTCGAGGAGTTAAACTATTAATTATTCTATGTATCTTTTCCTTTAAAGCCTTTAATTCTTCCTCATCTTCAATTTGGGTGTTTTCAACAAAATAAGGTAGTTCAAAGTTTTCAAATTCATCCAGATACAAATACTTTTTCCTTTGTTTTTCATGATTAACAAAGGCATTTCTCACAGCTGCATAAAGAAATGCCTGAATAGTAGAAAAATCTTTTATTAATTGAGGGCGAGTATAAAGTTTAACAAATAATTCTTGTATAATATCATCTATTAATTCACTGTCCATACCTAAACTTATACCATAAGAATAGAGTTTCCTATAATTGTGACGATAGAAGACAGAAAAGGCTTCCTTATCCCCTTCAAGAAATAATTTCCATAAGTCCAATTCATTATAAGATTCAAAGGTTGACATTCTTTATATTGTTAATGCTAATCAGTAATCGTAAATCATCTGCTGATTTAATAAGTTAAAACATTATTATTCAGCTATCTCATTCATCTCTTTTAAGTGAATTGAAAGTCAATATATTAGAATAGTAAATTTACTCACTATTCTAATTTATGACTTTCAAAAAGAGCTAAAATTTAGATGGAAAAAATTACCATCATATTCATTTATCTGATCTTATCTAATAAGGAATCAGAGGAAATCACTGATTCCACTATTAATAAATTATTCAATTGGCATATCGAATAATCAGCATATTATTTTTCCTTCCGATAGTTTTCAAGCCCTGTTCTCAGGAATTCGATGTATTTAGGAATATCTTCATTATAAGCATAAGACTTATTCAAAGGTTTTCCTTCATTATCTATCAACACATAGAAGGGTTGGGCATTGGCACCAAACTTCACACGTTGCAGATAACTCCATTTATCACCTACAGTACGCAAAGTTCGTTCAGTGCCATTCTCCATAATCTTCACCGGTTCAGAAAGCGGAGTCTTGTTGTCTACATATAGAGTGATCAATACATAGTCATCATTGATGATTTTACTTACTGTCGGATCAGTCCACACAGCAAGCTCCATTTTACGGCAGTTAACACAACCATAACCCGTAAAATCAAGCATGACCGGCTTATTGTGCAATCTGGCATACTCCATCCCCAAATCATAATCATCAAATTTAGCATGTACCTCATTTGTATACAGATTGAAATCCTGCGTTTTCATAGGTGGAGCAAATGCACTAACGGCTTTCAACGGTGCTCCCCATAAACCGGGTACCATATAAACTGCAAATGCAAGTGATACGAGCGCCATAAAGAAACGGGATACGCCTATTTTAGTATCATCATCATCGTGAGGAAATTTAATTTTACCCAACAAGTAGAAACCAAGCAATGCAAATATCACAATCCATAAAGCCAGGAATGTTTCACGATCAAGAATTCTCCATCCGTAAGCCAGATCGGCAACAGATAAAAACTTCAAAGCAAAAGCCAATTCGAGAAAACCAAGTGTTACTTTTATCACATTCATCCAACCACCAGACTTCGGCATAGACTTCAACCAGGAAGGGAAAAGAGCAAACAAAGTAAACGGAAGTGCCAAAGCAATGGCAAAACCAAGCATACCGATGGCAGGAGCTACCACACTACCTGTAGTAGATACCTGTACTAATAAGAATCCAATAATAGGGCCTGTACAAGAGAAAGATACCAGTGACAGAGTGAAAGCCATCAAAAAGATACTAATCAGTCCTCCTGTAGCTTCTGCCTTACTATCCACTGCATTGCTCCACTTTGAAGGAAGCGTAATCTCAAATGCACCAAAGAAAGAAGCTGCAAATACAATCAGCATCAAGCAGAAAAGAATATTAAAGACAGCATTGGTAGACAAAGCATTCAATGCACTTGCACCAAAGATAGCCGTAATAGCAAGTCCCAATGTAACGTAAATCACAACGATAGAAGCACCATATGTCCAAGCGTCACGGATACCTTTCTTTCTATCTTTACTACGTTTCAGGAAGAAACTTACAGTCATGGGGATAATAGGCCAAACGCAAGGTGTAAACAGTGCAAGTAGTCCTCCCAGGAATCCGGTAATAAAAATATAAATCCATGACATATCTTCCTGAGAATGTTCTTCTCCATAAGCATGCAAATCATCAATAACCGGCTTCCAAAGGATGTCAGCAGAAACAGCAGGTTTTACAATTGCAGTAGTGTCTGCAGATGTAGTAACTGTTTCTGATTCAACTTCTGCGTCTTTTTGAAGCTCAGCTTTAGAGTCTCCTACCGTTTCTGTAGCCTTTAAGGTAGTTTTCCCTGATAGATTAAACGGAACCTGTGTCGGTGGTAAACAACTTTCGTCATCACATGCCCCATATTCCAGATATCCTTCAATAGTATATGTACCGGCAATAAACTTTATCTTCTGAACAAACTGTGCAGTATTCTCAAAATAACGCACTTTCATTTGAAAAAGTTTATCAAATGTTGAGATTTCATTTCCTACCGGCTTCAGCTTGCCAACCAATTCCAAACCATTCTTTTTATCGACATTGAATGTTGCCGAAATAGGCCCGCCATCACCTAAGTTAGTAGAATATACATGCCATCCCGGATCAATGGCGGCAGTAAATATTATTTCACCTTCAGTATCCGACAATGCCTTTAATTCTGTCTTAAACTTTACAGGATCTTGAATCTGTGCATGAGCCGCCAAGACAACAAACATCAGCAACAAAAAAGAACATAATTTTCTCATTCTCTATTCAGTATTTTAAATTATAACAGTTATGTAAACGCTCTGGTTCACTTACTTACTCGTAGTCCACACAGGCACGGCTCTCTTTTGCCTCAGCTATAATTTTGCCGGCAGCTACATGAAGAGGATGAGTAGCATAGAACTTCACGTCGTCCAGATTATCAAATTCACTATACAACGCAATATGCCACGTCTCACCCGGATTGGTATTTAATCCCACTTCGATTTTACGAATAACAGGAATTACGGCAGGAAGAGCTTCTATCGCCTCTTTAAATTTATTCATCACAATGAGTTTCTCGGCTTCCGGTACTTCATCCTTTAACTTAAATAATACAATGTGTTTCACCATAACGTTGCTATTTTAATTTATTGTTTATATATTTGTCAGCCGAAGAAGCTGCATTATCTTTATCAATGCAAAATTACTCTATTTGTTTTAAATATACACTATGAACAGATGTTAATAATAGGAATAGCAGGCGGAACGGGTTCGGGAAAGACCACCGTCGTAAGGAAAATTGTTGAGAGTCTACCCGCCGGTGAAGTTGTATTACTTCCACAGGATTCATATTACAAAGACAGTAGTCATGTACCTGTTGAAGAACGGCAGAATATCAACTTTGACCATCCGGATGCATTTGAATGGAACCTGCTCTCAAAACATGTTTCTATGTTGAAAGAAGGTAAAAGCATAGAACAGCCCACTTATTCCTATCTTACTTGTACCCGCCAATCTGAAACCATACATATTGAACCGCGTGAAGTGGTTATTATTGAAGGGATTCTTGCCCTTTGCGATAAAAAACTACGTAACATGATGGATCTTAAAATTTTTGTAGATGCCGACCCGGATGAACGTCTGATACGTGTAATACAACGGGATGTAGTGGAACGCGGACGTACTGCTGAAGCTGTTATGGAACGTTATACGCGCATATTAAAACCAATGCATCAGCAGTTTATCGAACCTTGCAAAAGATATGCCGATCTTATTGTACCCGAAGGAGGTAATAATAATGTGGCAATTGATATCCTGACAATGTATATTAAGAAACATTTGAAATAAGAATGACAGTCCGGCGCTCTATACTGCCTGTCTTCTTCATCATCCTCTTTTCTGTATTGGCCTGTAGACACAGACACCACCCGACAGAGAAAGTGGGAGCATATGATTTGGCACAGATTAAAGACAGCGGTGAACTGGTTGTACTGACATTATACAGCTCAACAACCTATTTTATTTACCGCGGACAGGAAATGGGGTTCCAATATGAGTTGAGCGAACAATTTGCCAAAAGCCTGGGTGTAAAGTTACGCATTGAAGTAGCACGAAATGTACCTGAATTAATTGAAAAGCTTCTCGCCGGTGAGGGTGATCTTATTGCATACAATCTTCCTATAACCAAAGAATTGAAAGATAGCCTGATTTATTGTGGAGAAGAAGTGATTACGCATCAGGTAATTGTGCAGCGAAACAATGGTAAAACAAAACCAATAACCGATGTAACGGAGCTTGTCGGCAAAGATGTATATGTAAAACCCGGTAAATACTACGACAGGCTCGTCAATCTGAACAGTGAACTGGGAGGTGGTATACAGATTCACAAGGTAACAGGCGACAGCATCACAACCGAAGATCTCATCACACAAGTAGCACAAGGAAAAATCCCCTATACAGTGGCAGATAACGATTTGGCAAAGTTAAACACAACTTATTATCCGAATCTGAATATCAAACTCTCTATCAGTTTTGATCAGCGGGCCTCATGGGCTGTACGGAAAGACTGTCCTCAACTGGCTGCTGCCGCAGACAAATGGCACGAAGATAATATGACTTCACCGGCTTATAGTGCCAGTATGAAGCGATACTTCGAAATCAGTAAAGCAGTTCCTCACTCTCCTATCCTCTCATTACGTGAAGGAAAAATTTCTCATTATGATAAACTATTTAAAAAGTATGCCAAAGAGATAGATTGGGACTGGCGTTTACTGGCATCACTGGCCTATACAGAATCTAACTTTGATACAACAGCCGTATCATGGGCAGGAGCCAAAGGCTTGATGCAGCTCATGCCTCAAACAGCACGTGCGATGGGATTGCCTCCCGGCAAAGAACAAAATCCGGAAGAAAGCATTAAAGCAGCTGTGAAATATATAGCAAGCACCGACAGGAGTCTTAGAATGATTCCCGATAAACAGGAACGTATTAAGTTCATTCTTGCATCCTACAATGCCGGATTAGGACATATATATGATGCCATTGCATTGGCTGATAAGTATGGAAAAAATAAAAATGTATGGGACAATAATGTAGAAAACTACATCCTGCTGAAAAGTAATGAAGAATACTTTACCGACCCCGTTTGTAAAAACGGTTACTTCCGTGGAATAGAAACATATAACTTTGTGAAGGATATCATGTCGAGGTATGAATCGTATAAGAAGAAAATAAAAAGTAGTGATTAGTGATGAGTGATTAGTGGGCTGCGCAGCTTGCTAATCACTTATCACTCATCGCTAATCACTAATCACTATTTACCACTTCTCATAATGTATTTTATTCTCATCATATTTCTGTTTCGGTTGCTGCTGAGTAGCAGGATATCCGAAAGGAATAACACACAGTGGTAAGATATTTTCGGGCAGAGCAGTATACTTACGGACTACCTGCATACGGTCTTCATAGGGATAAGCAGCAGTCCAGACAGCACCAAGCCCCAGACTCTCAGCAGCCAAAAGTATGTTTTGCGTAGCAGCTGAACAATCCAGATACCAGTAAGAAGAACGGGTGGAATCGCCACATACAACAATGGCATAACGAGCCTCTGTTAGCATTTTAGCATAAGGCAAAGCAGCAGCCATAGAATCGAGAGAAGCCCGTTCGGTTACTACAATAAACTCCCACGGACGCTGATCTTTCCCCGAAGGAGCAGCCATACCGGCACGCAGCATCAAGTCTATCTTTTCTTCTTCTACCCCCTTATTCAGATAGGTGCGTACACTTTTGCGGGCAAAAATATTGTCCAAAGCCGCATTACCGGAAGCGGATGCTGGACCTTGCGGAGCAGAAGAACAGGAGGCAATGATAGTCAGTAAAACAGCTGCCATCAATAACAAAGCGGAAATCTTTCTCATACTCATATCAATTAAAACAGATTTAATTTATTTTTTTGTGCTTCTTCAAGCGATACTGTTTCTCGACGCATCATGCCACTCTTCTCACGCAATTCCTGATATTCTTTTGCCAACTCCCCAACAAGTTCCTCTTTTGCTTTCGGATTAAGTAAACGCGCTGCTACACCGGCATTCAACGAGGCATCTTTCAGATGAACCACCGGAGCATGATAAACAGGAGCAATCTTCAAAGCAGTATGCATTTTGGAAGTCGTTGCACCACCTATCAACAAAGGAATGTCCAGACCCACTTTCTCAAGTTCCATAGCTACATGAACCATTTCTTCCAAAGAAGGAGTAATCAGCCCACTCAAGCCAATCATATCTACTTTCTCCTCAATAGCTCGCTGCACAATCGTTTCAGCAGGTACCATCACCCCTAAATCTACAATGTCATATCCGTTGCAAGCCATCACTACGGCAACAATATTTTTTCCAATATCATGTACGTCCCCTTTTACAGTAGCCAATAATACTTTTCCGGCCGGAGGCGCTCCTTCCTGTTTTTCCGATTCTATAACAGGCTGCAAAACAGCCACAGCTTTCTTCATGGTACGAGCCGTTTTTACTACCTGAGGTAAAAACATCTTTCCGGCACCAAACAGTTCACCAACATGATTCATGCCCTCCATCAATGGCCCCTCAATCACATCCACTGCCTTATCATACAGTGGCAGTGCTTCCGCCAAGTCTTCTTCCAGAAAGTCACCAATACCTTTCACTAATGCATACTGCAAACGTTCCTGCACAGTCCCCTCTCTCCAGGCTAAATGGGTTGAAAGCTGAGAGTTAGAAGTTGAAAGTTCACCATTCTTTTCGGCCTTCAACGCTTCGGCAAGTTCGATCAGACGTTCGGCAGCATCAGGACGACGATTCAGAACAACATCCTCTATCTTTTCGAGCACATCGGCCGGAATATCCGTATAAAGAACGGAAGTAGCCGGATTGACAATTCCCATATCCATCCCTTGCTGAATAGCATGATAAAGAAAAACAGCATGCATTGCTTCACGGATGTAGTTGTTCCCCCGGAAAGAGAATGAAAGATTACTAATACCACCACTCACATGTGCACCGGGAAGATTTTTACGAATCCAGCCGGTTGCATTGATAAAGTCGACAGCGTAATTATTGTGCTCTTCGATACCCGTAGCTACAGCAAGAACATTCGGGTCAAAAATAATATCATGCGGATTGAATCCTATCTTATCAACCAACAAACGGTAAGCCCGCTCACAGACTTCTATTTTACGGGCAGCAGTGTCTGCCTGTCCTTTTTCGTCGAAAGCCATTACCACAGTAGCAGCACCATATTGTTTAATAATGCGGGCATGCTCTAAGAATTTCTCTTCTCCTTCTTTTAAAGAGATAGAATTCACTACCGATTTACCTTGCAGGCATTTCAGCCCGGCTTCAATGACCTCCCACTTAGAAGAGTCAATCATTACAGGCACACGAGCTATATCAGGCTCCGAAGCTATCAGATTGAGGAAAGTTGTCATCTCCTGACATGCATCCAACAACCCATCATCCATATTTACATCAATGATCAACGCACCATCTTCTACCTGCTGGCGGGCTATGGAAAGTGCTTCATCATATTTCTTCTCATTAATAAGCCGCAAGAACTTACGCGAACCGGCTACATTGCAACGCTCACCGATATTTACGAAATTGATTTCCGGTTTCACCTCCAGCAATTCCAGTCCCGAAAGCCAAAGACAATCAGGCTTAGGAGCAGGTACATGAGGCTTTGCTCCTTCTATTAAGGCCGGATATTCTGCAATATAGGCGTCAGTAGTACCACAACAGCCACCAATGATATTTATCAATCCTTCATGGATGTATTCTTTTACTTCATGAGCCATATCGGCCGGGGTCTGATCATATTTACCCAGACTATTAGGAAGCCCGGCATTCGGATAAGCGCTGATGTAATAAGGTGCACGGTTGGCAAGCTGCTCAAGAAATGGCTTTAATTGCTTGGCACCAAACGAGCAATTCAGTCCCACCGAAAGTATATTGGCGTGTTGCACAGAAGCCAGGAAAGCATCCAATGTCTGCCCCGAAAGTGTACGTCCACCCGTATCAGAAACAGTAACAGATAGCATAATGGGAACTTCAATACCTGTCTTTTTCATCGCCTGCTCTGCTGCATAAATGGCCGCCTTGGCATTCAGGGTATCAAAGATTGTTTCAATCAGAATGGCATCCACTCCTCCTTCGAGCATAGCTTCCATTTGCTGCTGATAAGCGGTAGCCAATCCATCATAGCTTAATGCACGAAAGGCCGGATTATTCACATCAGGGCTCATAGAGCAGGTCTTATTGGTAGGGCCTACCGAACCTGCCACAAAACGAGGTTTTTGCGGATTCTTTGCTGTATATTCATCCGCCACTTCACGTGCCAGTTTCACAGCAGCAAGGTTGATCTCACGTACATAGTCTTCTACGTGATAATCGGCCATAGAAACCGTAGTCGAACTAAAAGTATTGGTTTCGATGATATCGGCACCTGCCTCCAGATATTTACGGTGAATATCCTGAATTACATCCGGACGGGTCAGGCACAACAAATCATTGTTCCCTTTCAGTTGTCCGGGAATGTGTGCAAAACGTTCGCCACGGAAATCTTCTTCCTTTAAGTTGTATTGCTGAATCATAGTTCCCATCGCCCCATCCAATATAAGGATACGCTGGGATATTAATTGTGGAATAGTCATCTTTTTCATTGGTGCATTGGCATATTAGCACATCGGCACATTATTATCTCTTAAACATCCGGTCCATATCACGACGATCATCTTTTTCCTTCAAAGACTCGCGCTTGTCATATTGCTTTTTACCTTTAGCCAAAGCCACAACAACTTTAGCTAATCCTTTTTCGTTGACGAACATACGAACGGGCACAATGGTAAATCCTGTTTCCTTCGTTCCCCGTTCCAGCTTCTTCAACTCCTTCTTATTGAGTAACAGCTTCCTGTCTCTACGGGCTGCATGATTATTGTACGAGCCATAGAAATATTCGGCAATGTGCATATTCTTTACCCACAACTCACCTTTTGCAAAGTAACAAAACGTATCTACCAGACTTGCCTTTCCTAAGCGAATAGACTTTATCTCCGTTCCGGTGAGCACAATACCCGCAGTATAAGTATCCAGTAACTCATAGTCAAATGTAGCACGTTTATTCTTTATATTTACAGGAGCCAGTTTCATTATTTTCTTAATTTAATATTGCTGTTAGTTTATTGAACACAAATTGAATCACTGCCGGACATAGTATTAACAACAAAGACGACAAAATGGTGAATCGTAACCGGTTCTTTTCTTCAACCTGCATCACAATCGGCGCACCTTCCCACACCACATAAACGATATAGAACTGCAACAACCAGCCGATGATGCTAAAGTCAGGCAACAGTCCGGTAATTATTTTCAGCAGGAAAGTGACAACCAGTGCGTATCCTGCAAACTGCTGAGTCAGAGAGATATCATCTGACATCCCAAACATCTGTACCCTCAGTTGGTTGATGGCATAAGCCGCCAAAAAGTAACCACCGAACAAGGCCACAGCCACAGCACAGCATTGCGTCATGGCTATCTGAAAACTTTGCGGACCTCCCCATCCATTGGCCAATAAAGAACCAATAAAGACAGCGAGACCACATAAACCAATCATAGGATAGACAAAAGCCACAAAGACTTTTCGCCTATCCTCTTCCAAACGAATTTCCTCCCAGGCCTTGGCCGGAGAGGAAATTAATGACATTGCTATTTTAAATAACTCTTTGTAATCCAAATTTATTCTTTAGCCTTAATTTGTACTGTGTATGTTTTAGTTTTCGTATTATCTTTATCTTCCAGGTCTATATTAGTATTATTCACCTGTGTCTCAATAATAATTTTTGTATCTGTATTGATATTGAATTTTCTCAGATTGAATGCCTTATAGAATACAAATGGATATTGACCTGAGAAATTTACACTTGTATAGTTCAGAGAAGTATCCTTTCCGTTGTTATGACGCAAATACAATTTTATGGTATTCTCTTCAACTTGTTCATTAGGATAATGAACGAGTGTAAAATAGTGAGATAATAGACCATCCACTCCCATAAAATAATCTATCTGAAGCAGTAGCGTGCTTTCGTCAAACATAAAAGGTTCATATTTATAAGAAGAACCAATTGTCCCATCTAAACTTCTGATAGGAGCCTTTGCTATCGAATCGTTAGAAGCTCCTTCTTCTGATACAGATTCTACAGTGGCATCCAATCCCATTGCATACATCAACTGCAAATCCTTCAAAGACTCTGTATTTTCTGTAACCGTCTGTGTAGCCGAATCATACTGATATATAATATAAGCCATGTCGCCCGAACTCGGATCAAAGCCATAGGTACTTTTCATTGTAGCCATAGAAGTTGCTGACGGATAATACTTAAATCCATTAGCGTCCACAAAATAAGTACTTCCAAAAGTGGAGGTATATACTTTAACAAAAGCATCTTGTCTCACTGTAGTATCATCATCTCCATTCATACATGAAGTAAATCCAACGCCCATCAATATAACCAGGGCTAACATCAAAAATTTCACTTGTTTCATAAATCTATTATTAGAGTTTGCAAAGATATAAATTCCAATTCACAATAAGTAAATGCAGATACTTAAAAAATACTGCACCGACTACTTTATTATTTTTGCAAATAACTCCAAATGATCATCCAAATACCCTGCTACTGTTGCAGTTACCTGTTCTTCCATTTCAAAATATTCTTCTTCCAGTTCGTCAAAAGCTTCATATTGCTCATACATTGCCATGAATTCATCTTCGGTTCGCTCTTTTTCAAGATCAGCACGATGAGCATCATATACCTTTTTCGCCCGGTAAATCAATTTGGAAAATTCTTCAGCCCCCCACAGACGCATCACTTTGGCAAAAGGATTATCAAAAATATATCCCCCATAACCATTCTGTATCAATTGGCAAAAACCTCCTGACATAATCTCATCACGAAAAATCTGATAGGCCAACAGCGAATGTTGTTCACCTGTAAGCAAAGCCATCGTTTCGGCAGTCAGTTCACCGCCTATCACTTCTTTATATTTATCAGTAAATACCTGGATAAACTCATCCATCCCTTCACCCGCAGCTTTTTGCAGAGCAGCATCTGTTACTTCTATCATAAATGTGTTCCTGTTTATATAATGTTGCAAAGTTACGAACTTTATCAATGAAATACCTTTTTTTGTCCATAAATTTTATATTCACATTATTATATACGCGCACAGGCGTATTTTCTTCTTTTTTTAAAAGAAAAATCCCCGTGTAATTAATAGAGGGTAGGGTACCCTACCCTCTATTAATTACACGGGGATTTTATTATAAGAATATTCAAGTTATCGGTAATAGGATGCAGATGTAATGGCGCACATCAATATATGTAATACTCTGCCACATATATTGTTACGGTGCATTACATATATTGGCTTTTTGCTTACAAAAGCCAAAACTTACACATAGAAGAATAATATATCCACATACAAAAAAGAAATAATGCCGATTTTTGCAGAAAACAAAAGTATTAATCAGTTATGAAACGAATCATTACTCTATTTTCCATATTAGTTATGGCAACGGTAGCCGGCTGTGGACTCCATGCACAAAACACACCTGCTTTTCCGGGAGCAGAAGGATTTGCCCGGTATACCACCACAGGTGGACGAGGAGGAACAGTTTATCGTGTTACCAATCTGAATGATAGCGGAGCAGGATCACTCCGGGAAGGACTTAAAAGTAGTAACCGTATTATTGTTTTTGATGTATCAGGAACTATCGCTCTGGAAAGTACGCTCGAAATAAAAAATAATAATATAACCATTGCCGGACAAACAGCTCCCGGAGATGGTATTTGTATCAAAAACTATTCCGTAGTAGTAAAAGCCAGCAATGTTATCATCCGCTTCATTCGTTGCCGAATGGGCGATGAGAAAAAAACAGAAGATGATGCGATGTGGGGACGCAATCAGAGTAATGTAATCATAGACCATTGTACTATGAGTTGGAGTACCGACGAATGTTCTTCTTTCTACGGAAACAAAAATTTCACCATGCAATGGTGCATTTTAAGCGAGAGCCTCACTAATTCGGTACACGGTAAGGGTTCACATGGATACGGTGGCATTTGGGGTGGTGAAGGTGCCACCTTCCATCACAACCTGCTGGCGCACCATAAGAGTCGCACACCCCGGCTTTGCGGTAGCCGCTATACAGGAAGACCGGATGATGAAATAGTAGATTTGCGTAATAACGTGTTCTATAACTGGGGACCGACAAATGGTGGATATGCCGGAGAAGGAGGAAATTATAATTTCATTAACAACTACTACAAACCAGGTGCTTCGACAGCAACAAAAGACAACATTACTTACCGCATCTTTTCACCGAATGCCGACGACGGGACACAAACCAATGCGCCCGGTGTATGGGGAGTATTCTATGTATCAGGAAACTATTTCGATGATAGCTGTTCTAAGCTAAGCAGTAAATCAAAAACAAATATTGCCAAGACAAATGCAGACAATTGGGTAGGCATTCACCCGAACACCAATAATGGTGCATTGCCCGAAGGAAACATCGAAAATATCAAAAGTCCCGTAGAGTTTGAAACAGCTTCTACCACTACCCATACTGCAATCGCAGCCTATGAAAAAGTACTGGACTACGTGGGGGCAAGCCTGAAACGTGATGTAATAGACGCTCGTGTTATCTCTGATGTCAGAAATGGAAATTATACTTTCGAAGGTTCTAATGGGAGTAGTAACGGACTCATTGATTCACAAACTAATAGTGAAGGTTACATCACATATCATTCGACAACTAAGCCTGTGGACAGTAATAATGACGGAATTCCCGATGATTGGGCAGCGAAATATCTTCCACAAGGAAAGACCTACAAAGATATTGATCCTGAAACCGGATACTGTTATCTGGAACTATATATCAACAGCCTGGTAGACGAACTCATGAAAGCCGGATATGAAAATGCCGAATCGTCGCCAAGCAAAGATGACTTCGGGCTAACAGGAACACCAACAGGAATAGAAAAAGCGACAGACCTTCCCGGCCTGTCTCTCCATAAAGAAGGCAATAAGATTGTAATTTCAGGATTAGAAGGAAAAAGTGTCATCGAGATTTATGACTTGATGGGACGGTTTCAAAGTTCACAGACAAGTAACAGTACACTACAAGAGTTCACTCTCCTTCAGCC
The DNA here is from genome assembly GCF_949740115.1 of Bacteroides sp. 41_26. NCBI lineage: Bacteria > Pseudomonadati > Bacteroidota > Bacteroidia > Bacteroidales > Bacteroidaceae > Bacteroides > Bacteroides sp. 41_26. The sequence continues at coordinate 2,608 of NZ_CATJGZ010000085.1, read as the reverse complement.
TGCTATTATCAGAGTAACTGATAACAGGCAAACAAAGAGTTTTAAAGTCCTTTAATGAGGGACTAAGGGATTTACGATTGGACGATTTACTATTTACGATTGAAGAGTTACTCTTAATTACAAATAAAGTAATTTCAATCGTAAATAGTAAATCGTCCAATCGTAAATCCCTTAACACTATTAACACAAGAATCCCCATTCCTATCTTTATCAAACAAGAATACGTACTTTTATATCCTAAAAATATGATAGTTTATATACATAAAGTACGCATTTAACATCCTATTAAATACGTACTTTTACACTCAAAGAATAGTATAGTTTGTAAACTAAGAATCAACGTGTTACACAGAAACAGACGATAGATCATCGTTCTTCTTTATTCCATCCGACAACAGATAATTACTTTTTTGACAACTATCCGTCATCCGAAAAAGAATACACTTTAGCTTAATGATGTAGCGACATACCTAAGTACATTCCAATAAAATAAGGAATCAACCAGATACACCATACAAAAATACTGAACCTGTTGAAATGAGCCTTCGCCGCAGCAGATCCCTTTGTATAAGTCCAGATAGCCCACATAGCGTGTATCAGCATCAACAGAATGGCAATAACACCTGTCACAGTATGTATCTCATCATGTAAATGAGTCATATGAGCAATACTCTTCATCAATCCCGTCCCCACGGTATCTGCTACCAGCCCGAAGAGAAAAAACAATATGTGCCAGAATTTAAGTTTCCCCTGCACATGTTCTCCCCACACTCCTATCGTGTAGAAAACCAAAGCAGCTGTTATAACAGAAATAGCTGCTATTAAATAGTGTATATCTATCTGATTAAGTTCCATAATTACATTTTTCAAAAAACAACAAACTCTGGGAGGAATAGTTCAGATATTAAAATGTAATCTCCACATTACAATATACGAACCCCGTCTCTTCTATTTCATTCTTTTCATAAAAAAGTAATAAAAGCCGATTTGCAAAAACCAATAAAACGAGTACCTTTGCGTGCGATTTGAGAATCGTGACTACGTATTTTTAATTATATCACTTAAAAAAGAGCTAATTATGACTTATTCACACGAAGTGGAACACATGTGTGTTGTAAAGAAGGGTCCTAACCACGGACCGGCTCCCATACCCGAAGAAGGAAAATGGGTAAAATCAAAAGAAATTGTTGATATTTCAGGTCTGACACACGGTGTAGGTTGGTGTGCTCCCCAGCAGGGTGCCTGCAAGCTCACGTTGAACGTGAAGGAAGGCATCATCCAGGAAGCGCTGGTGGAAACCATCGGATGCTCCGGCATGACCCATTCCGCAGCCATGGCGGCTGAAATTTTACCGGGAAGGACGGTCATGGAAGCATTGAATACGGACCTTGTATGCGATGCCATCAATACTGCCATGAGGGAATTATTTTTACAGATCGTATACGGAAGAAGCCAAAGTGCATTCTCCGAAGACGGGCTTCCGGTCGGCGCAGGTTTGGAAGACCTCGGAAAAGGGCTTAGGAGCCAGGTTGGTACCATGTACGGTACTTTGAAGAAGGGTCCCCGTTATCTTGAAATGGCTGAAGGATATGTTACGGGTATCGCATTGGATGCGGATGACCAGATTATCGGTTACCAGTTCGTAAGCCTCGGCAAAATGACGGATTTCATCAAAAAGGGCGACGATCCGAACACGGCATGGGAAAAAGCAAAAGGTCAGTACGGCCGCGTGGCAGATGCTGTTAAGATTATCGATCCGAGAGAAGAATAATAGGAGGACTTAAAAGATGGCATTATTTGAATCATATGAAAGAAGAATTGATAAAATTAATTCCGTGTTGGGCAGTTACGGAATATCTTCAATCGAAGAAGCGGAGAAAATCACGAAGGATGCGGGTCTTAACGTTTACGACCAGATTAAGGGCATCCAGCCCATCTGCTTTGAGAATGCATGTTGGGCATATACGGTAGGCGCTGCAATCGCAATCAAGAAAGGCTGCAGGAAAGCGGCGGATGCGGCTGCTGCAATCGGCGAAGGTCTTCAGGCGTTCTGTATCCCCGGTTCCGTTGCGGATACCCGTAAGGTAGGTCTTGGACATGGTAATTTGGGTAAGATGCTTTTGGAAGAAGAAACCGAGTGCTTCTGTTTTCTGGCAGGACATGAATCCTTTGCGGCAGCAGAGGGCGCAATCGGTATTGCGGAGAAAGCAAACAAAGTACGCCAGAAACCTTTGAGGGTTATCCTGAACGGTCTTGGAAAAGATGCGGCACAGGTTATATCCAGAATTAACGGATTTACTTTTGTGGAGACGGAGTATGATCCTTATACGAATACGGTAAAGGAAGTTTCCCGTAAGTCCTACTCTGAGGGACTTCGTGCCAAGGTTAACTGCTACGGCGCTAACAGTGTTCCGGAAGGCGTTGCCATTATGTGGAAGGAGAACGTGGACGTATCCATCACCGGTAACTCCACCAACCCCACCCGTTTCCAGCATCCGGTGGCAGGTACCTACAAGAAGGAGCGCAATGAGGCCGGCAAGAAGTACTTCTCCGTGGCTTCCGGCGGCGGTACCGGACGTACCCTTCACCCGGACAACATGGCAGCAGG